>PWQX01000104.1 GCA_003556605.1 Spirochaetaceae bacterium | reverse complement strand
GCAAACTCGAGTAGGACAATAGGGGCACCGCTATGGGGTGCGGACTTCCGCCGGGAGCGGCGAGCGCAGGCGGCCCGTAGGCGCTTCACCACGACGGTGAGGTAGACTCCCTGATACTCGTAACGGGGCGCCCGCAGGCGCCCCGCCGGGAAGGTCTTGCTAGTCGCGGTTCCGGCTCGAGCCCTAGATGATGCCCTGCAGAGTCAATACAATATGAGAGATGATAGCGGACCCAAAGAAGGTACCAATGAACACAGCGACTGCGACAATTAGAACTCTCCAGCTGAGTCTCTTCAGTACGCTGATTTTATCTCCGACCGAGATGCCGGCAAATGCCAGAATCGGTGCGGTTGTTCCCAAAAACTCAACCTCGTTGGTGTAGCGCAGAAACCAGTCGGCTGTCGGCATGAACGGCATACTCAAGATCAGGGCTGCGAGCGAAGCCCACGCAAAGGCCGGCATGGGGACATTCGGAATGAGGCTCTTGATGAACAATGCGAAGATGGAGATAGCGATTACCAAGATCATTCCCGGTATTGCGTCGATAATGCCGCGGTCCCACCCGACTCGCTGAGCAATCAAGATGATTATTCCGATAACGATCAGTAGTTTCAGCTGATTCAGAAGCTTGTGTCCGTCAATTTCCATGGGTATTCTCCTCATCAATTCCGCCGCGGCCCAAAATCGGATACAGCTTGCGGTACAGGAAGTTAACCAAGGGAACCGCCACGATCACGACCATATACAGACCCGTGACACCGGTGATCATGTTACTGGTGGCGGCGAACGCCAGAATCTGATCGCCGAACTCCGGTACTGTTGCCGCCAGCGCACCGGAAGCGGCGGTCATCATGCTCCCACTACCCATTCCGCTCGCCATCGCCAGAGCCAGCGGGTGCAGCCCGGTCGCGACCGAAACGGTAGCAAGCAGACTGAAGAAAATGGTGCCGAACACGGTACCTATCAGATACGTGCCCAAGATTCCGGTGCCCTCGGGCGAAGATATACCGTACTTCTCGCCGATGACGCCGAGCGTCGGCTCTCGGCAGATCGACACTGTTGCGCCTACCGCCTCGCGCTTCATTCCCAAAATCAACGCGATCGGAAGCGCGACAAACATCGTGGCCAGATTGCCGAACTCCTGAAGCAAGAAGGCCGGCCCGGCGCGAACCACCTCTACAATGTTCGGTCCGACAAGTGTGCCGTACTTAACGCCGAGCGGTAACAGCGCCAGCATAACCATCGGACTGGCCAGTTTGATCTCCTCGGTGGAGACCAGCTTCTGTAGCACTCCGATCGGTTTGCCGAGCAGGTCCGGTGTGATAATCATCCCGATGATCACGGCGTACAACATCGGCAGCAAGACAATTGTTGCAACGCCGGCGGGAATCTGCTGAATCCCGATCAACTCGCTGATGAGCGAAATCCCGAGTACAGTCAGCGTCAGCCGCAAGAAAACCGGAATCCGCCCTTTCGGGTCAATCAACTGAGCTTCGGTCCGTGTGTCCTGATCACTCACGTTGGTTGGTCCTCCCATAAAGGTAAATTGGTATGCTTCATCGGAACCCGATGACTACTTTGCCAAGAACTTCAGCGCCGATAGCGCCAGTACTGCGCTACCGATCGGAAGCGCCCCTTCGTCGGTGTCATAACGAGGATTATGCCACTGGTGTACGAACCCCTTCTCCTTGTTGCCGGTACCGAGCCAATAGAAGAAGCCGGGCGCTTCCTGCATATAGAGCGCAAAATCCTCACCTCCCATCGTCGGTTTCGGCTCGACTATACCGTCCTCGCCGCACACCTCGGTTACCACCGTAGCGGCAACCTCCCGAAGCGCCGAGTCGTTGTACACCGCCGGCAGGTGGTAGATGTACTCCACCTCCGCGGTCGCGCCGTAAGCCGCAACGCTGTTATTTACTACACGCCGCAGCAGCTCCGGCAGTTGTTCTCGAACCGAGGGCTCGAAGCTTCGCGCTGTTCCGGTCAGACTGACCTGCTCAGGGATGACGTTGTTCGCGATACCTGCGTTTATCGTCCCGATCGTGACGACCACCGAGTCAAGCGGGTCTATGTTCCGGCTGACAATTGACTGCAGGTTGGTAACCATCGCACAGGATGCAACGACCGGATCGACCGTGGCATGTGGAATGGCTCCGTG
Source organism: Spirochaetaceae bacterium (assembly GCA_003556605.1). Taxonomy (GTDB): domain Bacteria; phylum Spirochaetota; class Spirochaetia; order DSM-27196; family SLAA01; genus B1Sed10-166. The sequence goes on along the minus strand of PWQX01000104.1, from coordinate 10,869 downwards.
ACCTCCCAGCCCTTTGACGGTAATTCGCACGGTATCCACCGCCGCCATCAACCCGCCGCTCTTTACCCCAACTTGCCCGACCTCAATAGCGGGGCTGGTGTGCAGCCCGAAAACCGCCTCGACCTTAGGGTCCTGCATCGCACCGTGATCGATAAGCAGACGTGCTCCTTCGTTGATCTCCTCAGCCGGCTGAAAGAAAAGCTTCACCCTGCCGCGGAAGTGATCACGCATGCGGGCAAGCATGATGCCGGCTCCGAGGAGCGAGGTTGTATGGACGTCGTGGCCGCAGGCGTGCATTACTCCGTTGATCGTCGACTTGTAGGGGACCTCGTTCTCCTCCTGTATCGGCAGCGCGTCGATATCGCCCCGTAGAGCTACCGTAGGGCCATCGCCGCTGCCTTCGATCATTGCCACCACGCCGGTTTCCAGACCGAGATCCAGTACCGTTACGCCGAACTCTGCGAGCGTTGCCTTGATCTTCTCCGTGGTACGGTGTTCCTTGAATCCCAACTCGGGATGCATATGGAGATCACGTCGTAACGCAACAAGTCGACTCTCGTACTCTTTCATCAATGCCTGTACGGTACTCATTACTCCCTCTCTTTTGAACTCCGAACCGATTGAAGCCCGCATGTGCTGATCAGCTGTAATCGTACACCGGGAAACGACGACATAATTCGCTTACGCCGCGGCGCAGAGGCTCAAAAGCCGGGGCGGAGTAATCACCGTCCTCATGTTTCCCAACCTCCGACACCGTGGAATCGATAAGCTCGGCGATCTGCTCCATCTCTGCAGCCGCCATACCACGCGTGGTTACGGCGGAAGTGCCGATGCGAATGCCGCTGGTAACCTGCGGATTTGCCGGATCAAAAGGGACTACGTTCTTGTTGACCGTGATGCCGACCGCATCGAGGGTTTGCTCGGCAGCTACGCCGGTCACCCCTTTCGGGCGCAAATCAACCAGGAACAAATGAGTGTCGGTACCCCCGGAGACGATACGATAGCCCCTCGATTGCAGAGCAGAGGCAAGCAGTCGCGCGTTTTCCAACACCCCGCTGATATACGCGCGAAACTGCTCGGTCATTGCCTCCCGGAAGCAGACCGCTTTGCCTGCAATCGTGTTCAGTTGCGGTCCGCCTTGAATACCCGGGAAGATCGCCTTGTCGATCTTCTTGCCGTACTCCGCCTTGGAAAGGATGACTCCGCCCCGAGCACCTCGAATCGTTTTGGTTGTGGTAGAGGTTACGAAATCGGCATACTCAACCGGGTTGGGGTGGTAGCCTGCCGCAACGATTCCCGATATGTGCGCCATATCAACCATGAAGTACGCCCCAACCTCGTCAGCAATCTCGCGAAACGCCGCGTAATCAATGATGCGCGAATACGAGCTGGCGCCGGCAACAAGCATATCGGGGCGATGCTCGCGAGCAAGGCGACGGACGGCTTCGTAATCAAGACGCTCGGACGCCGGATGGACACCGTAGAAGAAACAGTTGTAGAACTTACCGGAGATGTTCGCTTTGCTGCCGTGAGACAGATGCCCGCCCATATCAAGTTGCATTCCGAGTATCGATGCTCCCGGCTTGAGCATCGCGAGATACACGGCGAGATTGGCGTTGACGCCCGAATGCGGTTGCACGTTTGCGTGTTCCGCACCGAAGAGTCTCTTCGCGCGGTCGATCGCGATGCTTTCGATAACGTCGACATGCTCACAACCGGCGTGATAACGATTTCCGGGGTAGCCTTCGGCATACTTGTTTGTAAGGATGGACCCCTGCGCTTCAAGAACCAGCGGGCTGACGAGATTCTCCGAAGCAATTAGTTCGAGCTTTTCGTTTTGCCGCGCCAACTCTTTCAGGATGGCGCCGGCGATCTCGGGATCACCGCTACGCAAGGCTTCAAGCATAGCTACCTCGCAAGTCCGACTACAAAAATCGACCTAACGGTAATGGTGGGGCCGTTTCGCCCTGATGTCAATGTTTTGTTTTACGCGCCTTGGAACGGCTCGCTCGGAAGCAGACACATGCGCGAGAATGCCGATGAAAAGGACACCTTCGTCTACATCCACGTTTTGGAGCGACACGGGGGTGCAGCATTGATCACAGCGTTCGGATGTTGGATCGTACATCACCCGGGAACCTCGCCCGAGTACATCGCACGGCTGCCCGTCTCGTTGAAGAAGATCCCGGCTTAGAGTCGATGCCGGTGGGTGGCGAGGAAGTCGAGAACTCGACGCCTGCAAGTGCGCCTGGGCGCGATTTCGTGTGAAGCGCCGGTTAAGGGTTTTGGCGCTCTTGGTCGTAGGGGGTACCCGACCTTTCGAGGCTGCGGCGCCGGACGTACCGTCCGGTCTGAGCACTGGCAGGCGAATGTGGGGGAGCAGGTCGTGTTACCGTTTCCGGATAGACCGCCATGTACATTTCCCGCTCGTTGGTGTATTCCTATTGATGGTGTCTGTGGCGGGCGTCGGGGATCATCGGCGGGCGTAAACTGCAGGTGCCGGTATCGTCTGGGAGAGTAGGATGTGATAGAGAACGCTGGGCAAGACTCGGCGAGCTGCTCGGACGCGTGGGCACACACGCCGGCCGAAGCACGGGCGGTACAGCAGCGCCTCGCCGCTTTGGTCCGGCACGCAGACATTGGCCCACCGCCGCAGCGTGTGGCCGGGCTCGACTGTAGTTACCGAGGGGACACGTGCATCGCCGGCGCCGTGGTGTGGGATATAGACCTCGAGCGTCCGGTCGAGGAAGCCACGGCGCGCGTGAAGGTGGACTTCCCCTATGTACCGGGACTACTGAGTTTCCGCGAGCTGCCCGGACTCCTATCGGTCTTCCGGCAACTCCAGACGCCTGCGGACGTCCTCATGTGCGACGGCCACGGTTATGCACACCCGCGGCGCTTTGGACTCGCTTGTCATCTGGGAGTCATCCTCGGGATGCCGGCCATCGGGTGTGCGAAGCGCGTGCTCGCGGGGACCTACGAAATGCCGGATACAGAGCGCCACGGGAGAAGCCTCATCCGGGATGGCAGGGAGGTTATCGGGGCGGCGCTTCGAACACGAAGGAACGTGCGTCCCGTATTCGTGAGCGTAGGGCACCTCGTGACCCTCGACACCGCGTGTGCCGTCGTCGCGCGCTGTGCCCTTCGCCATCGGATCCCCGAGCCGACTCGACGGGCGGACCAACTCGTTTCGCGGGCCAGAAAAGCGGCGCCGTGAGAACAGAGCGCATCGCGAAAGAGAGCCGGACCATGGCGCCGCAACTCGGCCGAAGCCGCAGTCTCCAGTCTCGTCCGGACCACACCGGGCCTGGCCCGTTACTCTCGCCGGTCTTGTTCTTCAGGGGACGCGGCAGTTATGCCGCGTAGACGCCCTCCCGCAGGTACGCGTTGAGTTCCTGCTTGTCCATGTGGTCGATCCCCAGGTCCCTGAGTGTCACTCCGGTTTCCCAGAAATCGATACCGGTCATAACCGAACCGAGCGTGATCATCGACTCTATCACCGGGACGTGAATGCCGAACTTCCGGGCGAGCTCCCGGAAGATATGGCAGCCCACCGGCACGTCTTCGGTGATGTAACGATTGTCGATCGAGAACGGGCCGGTCCCGAGAGCCAGCGTATACTGCTCGTTGAAGGGAACCACATAATCGTCGCCCATGTGTTCCGGTCCCAGGATGTTGGACCGGGAGAAGAACAGGTCCTCCGCGAACTCCTGGATGCCCACGCCCAGGAGAGTGCCCGGGCAGTGCAGGATTGGATTGATATTGCTGAATCCAATATCGGCTACCGTGTCACCGCGTACGGGGTGAACCACCGAGTCCAGGGAGGGTACGTACTGTTTTGATTCGAAAAACGCGTCCATATCGATCATCGGCAGGGCTGCACCGCGGAGCGAGATTGCCCAGTAGTTGATGTTCATCTCCGGCATCTTCACCCCGCCGCGGATCCGGTTGCGTATGCCGTAGGGTTGACTGCTCCACTCGCCGATGACCACTTTCTTTGTGCAACCTGCTTCACGCATCATCTTCCTGAGTATCAGGGAACCGAAGTTGGCGGTCGTGAAATGAATGACCATCCCGTCTTCCAGGTGAGGTATGAGCTTCTCGAAGAACGCCTTGTAACCTATCGACGGGAAGGCAACTATGATGATCCCCGAGTTCTTCACCGCTTTCTCCATATCGTCCGTTACCACGTCCAGAGTGGCCAGGCCTTCGCGTTTGTATCCGTACAGGCTTTCCTGTATCCCGCCGAGTCTGATCTCGCGTTTCTCCTTTATGCAACCAAGGTCGTTGAAGAACTGCGGTAGCTCGTAGAGCCGGACCTCCCGGCCGCCGAGGGCGGCGCACGCGGCGTGTCCTCGGGCTGTGTCACCTCCTCCCAGGACCGCGATCGGTTTGTCTCTTAGGTAATCCATACTGCCTCCAGATGCCGGACTTTCCGGCGGTAGCGTATACAACCGCGGCTGTTTGGCAGTGCCGCGGTACTCCGGGAAGACAAAGGCGGGAGTACACTAGCAAGAATTAACTACTCAAGTAGTGATTATAGACCCGGCCCGGAGGGCTGTCAATTCTCAGCGAAGAAGCTTCGTATCAGAAGAGCGGTCGCCGCGCACTCGTACCGCGTGCTCAGGGCACCGAGCGACGCCATGATATACAACCAGTCGAACGCGGTTTTCACATCGGGCGGCGGGGCTAGCGTGGCGGCCGGCAACGTTTCAATTACCTCCCGCAGGATGCGCTCACGGCCCGGTAACCGCGTCAGAGCTCCGCCGGTGGCAAGTACGTACTTTACCGCGGTCAGGTCCTTGCCTTCCGCCACCTGCTTCTTCCCTTCCGGTCCGTAGAGGCTTCTGTACCGTCCCGCATGGCGCGAAAGCGCCTGTGCGGCCGCGAAACGGGTTAGCTCCTCCGCCAGGGCAATCTCAGCCGCCGTCCCGGGAATAGGAGGAAGGGCCCGAAGAGCCGCCTGGAGGTCGGCAGGCCGGCCCGCATACCCGAGGCGCGCAGCAACTCGCTCGATGTTCTCGTTTCGCAGAATGTTAAAGCGGTTAATATAGATTCCCAGATCACCCTCGACCGTCCGCTTGGCGTCGGGTTCGGGAGCGATTGATCGGCGCTGCACTTCCTCGCTGCCGGCGGTCACGGAGTGAACGTCCGTGGTCGCACCTCCCACGTCCAGAACCAGGAGGTCACCGATTTCCCTTTGCAGTACCCGGGCGGCCATCAGTACGGCGCCGGGCGTGGGAACGATGGGACCGTCCACGCGCTCGCGGATATGCTCCATCCCCGGTCCACCGGTGATGTGCTCCTCGAAGACTTCCTGGATGATCGCCCGTGTCGGTTCGACATTGAGCTCATCTATGCGCGGATAGACGTTCTCAGAAATATAGAGCCGAGCCGGGAGGCCGTGGAACAACGCGGCGACTTCGTCCCGGCTCTCTATGTTTCCCGCGTAGATCACCGGAATAATGAGCTCTTCCGCCCGCAGCATATCGGCGATTCTTTCGGCATTGTGCAGCGCAGTATCACGTTCGCCGTAATCGACGCCGCCGGCGATCAGAATAATGTTCGGATGGATCCGCCTGATCTTTTCGATATCGGAATTGCGGAGCTTGCCCGCGGTCACATGATAGAGATTGGCGCCGGCGCCCACAGCCGCCTCCCGTCCCGCTCTAACCGTCATGTCGTAGGCCAGGCCGTGTACGGTCATACGCAGCCCGCCCGCGGCGCTGCTGGTGGCAAAGAAATGGTCCCATTCGAGCTTGCGCCCCAGGTTTTCCACCGCCTGGTCGAGACCGATGCGCACGTCACCCGCTTCCACGGATGTGGGGGCAACTCCCTGTCCGAGGTACTGCGGGGTGTCTGTGTGGAGACCGGAAAAGGCGTTCACCATCGTGGTAGTGCTCCCGATTTCCGCCACAAGGATTTCGACCTTCATGCGCTGCCTGAGATCTCCCGCCGTTTCTCGACCAGGAAAGTAGCTACGTGAATACCTTTGGTTCCGCGGCCGAATCCGCGATCTACTCCTTGTTCGCGAGCCAGCTCCGGCGACACCTGGGTGCCGCCGGCAAGAAGAACTATCCTGTCGCGGATGCCCTTTTCGACGCACAGCTGGTGAAGCTTCCGCATGTGCTTGTAGTGCACATCGTAATGGCTGATGATTGTCGAGGCGAGAATTCCGTCGGCGTTTGTCTCGATCGCCGCGTCCACCAGCTTCTCCAGCGGAACCGAGGTTCCCAGGTACTCCACCTGGATGCCGAACGCTTCCAGTCCGCCGTGCTTGATGTCGATTATCTCCCGAAGTCCTACGGAATGCTCGTCCTCGCCCACAGTGGCGGCAACCAGTCTCATCGGGCGCTCGCGGATCTCGTCCCAGATCTCCTCCCGGCTGAGTACCTTTTCCTCGGGAGGGATCTCGAGGGTGCTCGTGTCGATCACCTGGTTGAACCTTCCCTTGATCTCCACCCGGGTGCCTTCCGCCGGGTGCATCACCTCGGTGTGGATCACCTCCACCTCCTCCAATCCCATGCGCGTTCCCATTTCGACCGCCGCGACGGCGGCCGTGCGGCGGTCGGTTGGCAGAAATAGCGTCAGCAGCACGATCCCATCGCCCTGCCATTCCATTTCGGGTTTCAGCAGGGTCGAGTCGCGCAGCTCCGCTGTTTGCGCGAGCCGTGTATGGACATTGTCGTCCGGGTCTAACTCGTCGATGTAGACGATCTTTTCCGGTCTTTCGAAGGTGCAGCCATCGATCAGGCTGGACGGGTCTGCTATCGCGTCCTGTCCGTACTGCGCTAGGTTGTTGTACCCAAAGTGCGCGGTCACCGGCGCCATGTAGTCCGGGTCACGCTCATACACGGTATCGGCGCTGACCCCGCCGTGTAACTGCCGGGCGATGCCGTCGCCGTTGCGGGCGGGGTACAAGCCGGAATCCACAAAGAATCCTTTCTCCACCGCCTTGAAGTAACCGCCCGAGTCGAGGATTTCCTCGAGAAACAGAACCGCCCGTTCCTTCAGTTCCCGTACCGTATCTTTCATCGGGCTCTCGTACCGCCGCAACTGCACCAATTTCTTGAGACCGTCCATACCGAGAAAGGCCTGCTTGGCTGTGTCGGTGCCCTCTACGTTGTAGATGTGCCAGGGCACATTTCGCCCCTCGTCCGGGGTGATTGTAGACTGAATGTCCGCGCTGGTGAGCTTAGAGATCAGAAGATTCAGGGTATGGGTTACCGTGGCCTCACGAGCGGAGCTGGTCATGTACTTGGTGTTCTGCTGGGCCCTCATTCTGTACCCGCGGAAGAGCTCGCGCAGTGCCACCGCGTAGGGCAGATCGATCCGCAGGGCCGGAGCCGGCGGGGCGGTGGGCGGCACGGTGGAAAGGCAGATATTCTGCTTCTTGACGCCCGCCTTTACTGAGTACATGCAGTTGATCGCGTGCTGGACGATGAGCTCCGGCATCACCTTCCACGCCTCGCGGGCGGTGGCGTTGGCGTTGTGGGCGCCGTCGATCTGCGCGATCCCAGCCCAGGCGATGATTTTCTTGGCCTCCGCCGCGTCCACAAAACTGCGAACCATATTGACGTTGCGGTAGAGCACATTGTACTGCGGGTCCTGATGCGCGCCGTTTACGCCCTCTTCCGCAAACAGCACCGCGATCTCGGGTCCCGCCACGCCGCTGATGTAGGAGTGGTAGTTGAGGGGGCGTTCCAGCTCGTCCTCGATCATGTCGAGCGCTTTCCTCTGCGCGCGTATCTGTTTGCGGGTAATTGGAACACCACCAACCCCCTGGGGTGTCCCTTCCAAGAGACCGTCGATGTGGCTCTGTCCGGCGGTACGGATCACCATCAGGTGATCGGCGCCGTGCCACGCGGCCATCCGCATGCGGCGGATATCGTCCTCAAAACGACCGCTGGCGATCTCCGTGGTGATCACCGGCTGCGGCTGGGGATCGATCTCGCCGAAGTAGGCAGCCGCCGGCAGGGGCGTGCCGGTGTTCATCGGATCCGTGGTTTCGTGGTATTCAAACGGGCCGGCACGGTGCCTTTTGTCTCCGCCGGTACGCCACGTCCAGCCGCGGCGACGAGGTCTGTAGTGCTCCAGTCCTTTCAGAATCGCTTTGATATCGAGCTTGGCAATGCCGTCCGGCACATCCGCGTGCTTCATAACCGAGACCTCCCCGGAGTCGCTCCGTTCGATGTATCTCAAGTACGAGGGAACGCCGCTTTCGCCTCGTCCCAGAGGCGATTCTCCGCTAGAGCGCGCCCGGCGTCGCGGATCGAGAGGCCGGTTGTGCTTGCGACCTTGTACACGACGTGTCCCGCTCCCTTGGAGATCAGATCGTGATCCAGTGTTCCAGCCACGATCGCGGCCGCTTCGAGACTCGAAAATCCCATCCGTAACAGCACCGACCGCTCTATGGAAGGGGTCGTGTGGGCGCGCGCGAGCTCGAGAAGGGGATCCACCAGCTTTTCGGCAAGAAGCCAGAACCGCCGTTCCAGATTGTCCTCGGTTAGATCTGCCAGGTGCCGCCGGCGGTGGGCGAAATCATCATTCCGTTCCATTGTCCCTCTCCTTCGGTACTCACGCCCGGCAGCCTGTTTCCCGCAGCATACTCTCCACCGTATCCAAGCTGCTTCGCGTCTCCGCCGAGAGGAAGTCTATGTCTTCCTTGTCGAATTGTAACGGACTGTGACTTCGGCAGGTAGTTCCGGCCTGCTCGAGCCGCTCGCGCGCAAAGGTTACGGCATGCTTGATGTAGCGTCGTCTCAGGTCCTTCAGGTCGAGATCCGGCGCGCTGATTATGGCAGGGTCCTCGGGAAGCACGATAGAGGTTCCGGGTACCTCTTCCCGAGGATCGCCGATTCGAACCTCAATGCCGTTTTCCCGAGCAAAGGCGAGCTGCGGCTGTACGTGCTTGCCTGCACCGGTATACTCCGTTTCCTGCACCACGATCGTTTGACTGCGATCCATCTCCTGGGCTATCGAGAACGCAGCCGCCAGAGATGTGTTGCCGGCGGGTCCTCGCTCGAGTCCTTCCAAGCGCGCCAGAGCCTCGGTTATGTAGAACACCTCTCCCTGCCGCGTCGTGACGTACCTATCCATGTAACGCAGAGGCCTCGCTGCCGATCGGGGCACATCGGAACGATCGGGAAACGTCGTGAAAGGTATTCCGAATCCCGTATGACCGGTCGTGAACGATTTGCGGTTGAAATGGGCGTCGTCGGCCATGTTGAGACCGACCAAGTTGACACTGGCCGCGATGATCTCGGTGTCCCGCGCTCCGGCGCGGCACATTCCGCGGGCGGTCCCGGTTAGGTTGCCGCCGCCGGCGTTGGTCACCACCACCGCATCAGGCGGGGAGCCGGTCAATTCGCGCATCTGGTCGGTGAGCTCTACCCCAAGGGTCTCGATACCGGTGACCGCAAACGGCGTGTAGAGGCTGGCGTTGAAAAACCCGGTCTCTTCGAGCAGTGTCAGAAAGACGAAAAAGAGCTCCGGACCCACCGTGAGCTGCAGTACTTCCGCACCAAAGGCTTCGCATTTTCGCGCTTTTTCCATGATTTCCGGCTGGCCGATGCCGCGCGAGTCATAGCATTCCTGGACGACAATGCAGTCCAGCCCGTGCATAGCCGCCTGGCTCGCAACGGCTGCGCCGTAGTTGCCGCTGGTCGCGGTAATGACGCCGGTGAAGCCCAGCTCCCCGGCATGGTGAATCGACGTCGCCGCCCGCCGGGCTTTGAAACTGCCGGAAGGATTAGCCGCCTCGTCCTTGAGAAAGATGCGCGCACCCTTCCCCGGCGGCGCGTATCGACGGGCCAGAGCCGTTATGTTACGCAGTTCCAGTAAGGGCGTGTCGCCGACGCCGTACAACTGCTGGATCTTGCGGACGTCATCAAAATTGTACCCGGTGCTTGCCATCATGCCTTCGTAATCAAAAGCGATGCTCCCGGACTCGAACCGGGAGTAGTCTATTCCCACGGCCCTCCGGATTATCTCGCCTTTGCGGGCCATGACGGCTTCGTACGTTCCGGCGGAACTGCTCATAACGCATCCCCCTTAACTGGCGACCGCATAGGTGGCGTGGTCATTGTAGTGCGTTTCTCAGCGATCTGAGTTGCCTGCCGATCTCTGCCAGCTCCGGAAGGGTCGGGCCGTAGGTGTGTGTATAACCGGGACAACTGTCGCACAATCTCCCGCTTACCACTCTGCCGATTGCGGTTTCTATTTCCACCTCGTCTCCTACGTGGGCCGAGTCGTTGAGCAGAAAGCCATGTACCCAACTCTCCAGCGGTACTGCTCGGGTGTTGTCAGGGATCTTGCTCGACCGCTCTTCCGGCAACAACAGGATCGTATGAATCTGCACCCATGTGTTCCTACCTATGGTTTCTGCGTTCATATGCCTCTCCGTTGTTATTACTATTGCAGTAGTAACTTACCGAGAATTATAGCTCCCAGTGAGACAAGTGTCAACGAAAACCCCGGAGGAAGGCGGAGAGAACAGCGTCTTGCCGGGACCCGCCTACCGGTTCAGGAACTCCAGCTCGATATGATGAAACCTCTTCCGCAGCAGCCTCAAGTTTTCGCCGTAATGGTAGTCCATCTTGCGGCCGAACGTCTTCTGCATCTCATGAATGAACAAGTCGTGAATCAAGTAGTTCTCGATAGAAAAGACCAGACCGAAGTTACGCGTCCAGACAACCCTCGTCGGACCGGGCCCACCCAGGTCACCTGTGATGCACACCGCGGAATCGGCGGTACAGTCGATCGTTCGGCCGATGGTATCGATGCTTTCCAGATGCTCCCGGGCGTGAAAGTAGTATTCGCCGAAATCAATGTCCGTCTCTCCATAGACAAGCATGAACAGCTTGACTC
>PWQX01000065.1 GCA_003556605.1 Spirochaetaceae bacterium | reverse complement strand
GCTGCTTCACGGTGCGGGCGCGTTCGTTATGTAAGCGGGCTTCGGGGAGGGCGGTCTCGGCCATACAGCGCTCGATCAGCACGTCTCCCAGTTGTTCCAGTCCCTCGGCAACCGCCCTGAGGAGCGCCGCGCGCGTTTTCGGCTCTGTCCGGGAGATCAGGTTCTGGGCTTCAGCGGCCGCCTCAGCTGCCTGCTCCAGCTGATCATCGGCGGCTTCAAAAAAAACCGTCGCCTGCGGTTCGCCTCGGGCAGGATCAACCGCGGTGAACTCGTTGACCCCGGCCTTTGGAGACGCGGGCACTCCTGCGATCAGGCTACATCCGTGGAGCTGCTGTTGGTTTCGCTGCATGGTTACTTCAGAAGGTCCTCACGCTGGGGGCTGAATACGTCGAGCAACCGGCAGTCTTCGAGCGCGTGCACCTCGTGCTCAACCCCGGATGCGATGAAGATGCTATCGCCGGGCTTGAGCACGAATCGCTCGGCACCTACGCGCGCCTCGGCGCTCCCTTCCAGAAGATAGGTTGCTTGCTCGTGCGCGTGTGAATGCGGCGGTGCGAGAGACCCTTTCGGTATCTCCACTTCGATCATCATCAGCTTGCCGCCGCGTGCGAGATTACGCCGCATCAAGGTGTTGTCGAACATCGGAATCAGTTCTTGTTCGCTGTAACGAAATACCGGCATGGTAGGGAACCTCCTACCGACCATTATAGCGCGGGATTCTTATGGCGTCACTACGGCGGGGAAACCGGCAGCAATTCTCGGTGAGCAGGTATAGAGGTGCTTGCACAGTGCCCGACATGCGGCGCCCGGCAGCCAAAGAGGGCGAACCGGCGGGTGGATGTGCCGGGGGAGAGTGTTTCAGGACCAGGCACCTGCGTGCAGCGTGACAATTGAGCGTGAGCAGCGTGTAGAGGCGACACACCTTTGCCGACGAGAGGTGCAGGGAAGCGTTACGGTTTGCATGGTCGTTTGAGGATGTGCGCTCGGTGTTAGGGCGCCGCCAGAGGCGGCCCGTCGATGCGCTCGAGCACGTGGTCCCATGAGCTGAAGAGCATCAAGCGCAGCGCCGCACGCACCGCGTTCCAGAACTCCCTGCGTGCGCTGAAGCCGCCGCGGGCGCTTTGGTAGAGCTCATCGACGAGGGCGAAGATCTGATGCATGAAAAACGCCAAGGTGTTGAGTACAAAAAACGCTTCCGAGAGATACTGCTTGCCGTGACCAAAGTTGTGCTCAAGATGATAGCCGTGGTTTTTCAGCGTGTTGAAGTTCTCATTCTCGATTTTCCACCGCGCGCGAGCGGCGCGAACAACCTGAGCGACATTGTGCTCATCGACGGCGAGATCAGTGATCCAGCTGAAGTGTCGAGTGCGTTTGCCTGAAGCGTCGAAGATCGAAAGCTCCACATAGGTGACCACCGGCGCATCGGCGGTAGCGAACAACGGAAGCTCGCAGGCCCACTCATAGCAATAGCGTCGCCCGACTGAGTCGGTAACGGTGAGGCAATCGAGCATCCCCGCCGATCTGAACCCCCGCACATCCTCAAAGAGCGTTTTGTGACTGCCGGGTTTCACGCCGAAGATGTAGCGAAAGCGCTGCTTGGCGGCGGTTTGAATGAGCTTGGTAGTGGCAAACAGCGCATCGGCGACCAGCACCGCCTCAATCTGGCGGTGATTTGATCGGATTGTTTCGATTGCGCGCACCCCGGCGGCCGCCTCACAGTCTTGCTTTTCGCTTCCGTCCTGCACGCGGATAAACTCCGGTGCAAGCGGCAATACCTCTCGGCGCTCAGGATGCACGATCGCCGCTTGCAGCACCTGGTGATGGTACTCGCGCCGGCCGTTTGATTTCACTCTGCTGAGACACTTCTCGCAGTGCACCGCTTCGCTGTTAAAGTACTCTGAGCCGTCGAGGGTGATAAGATAGCTGCCGTTGAGAAAGCGAAAGCGCTCAAGCTCTTTGGAGCGCTGCAGCCGTTGCACCCACTGCTTATACACGGTGGTAATCGGGGTGTAGTCATGGCTGTCGAGTACATCGCGTAGCTGTGTGTCGCTTGGAATCGTCTCGACGTCGAAGACCGTAGAGAGGTTATTCTGCTGTAGCTGCTGTTGGAACCGCCGTTGGAACTCAAGAAGCGAAGGGTCTTGAACGAAAAACAGCGCGAAGGCGCTGCGGTAGCACTGCTCGAGGGAATAACTTACCTTTGTCGCTTGGCGTAGGTCGGGCACTTCTCGAGCCGCTTCGCCGAGCGAATCGAGTAGGTTGCGAAAACGGAGTTGCTTCGGCCCACGTCCAGCTCCCCTGCCCATCTCGCAGCATAGTATAGAAAAGGATACGTGGTTATGTCTAGACTATAGTTAAATACCTATATAGAAACACTTTATGTCACCGCCGTCCCGCACATGCCCCAAAGCCTCTCTCTCACCTCATCTACGAAAATCCTTCAGCCATTGTTCACCGGGAATTGCTGGGCTCCCAGCGGCTCCCGTGTCAAGCCGGCTGACGGACGCAAGCTCAGCCGGCTCCCGGACGCTGTTCGCGCATCCGACGCGCGAGCTCGCATGCCGCGTACGTGATGATGAGGTCGGCACCCGCGCGCTTGATCGCGGCCACGATCTCCCACTGCGCTGCGTTTCCGTCGAGTCTGCCGTGTTCGTCGGCCGTCTTTACCATACTGTACTCGCCGCTGACGTTGTAGGCGGCCAGCGGGAGTTCCGGAAAGCGCTGTTTGACGCGATAGATAACGTCGAGGTACGCGAGCGCGGGCTTGACCATAAGGAAATCGGCGCCTTCGCGTCTATCGAGTTCTGCCTCCCGCAGCGCCTCGGCGGCGTTTGCCGGGTCCATCTGATGCGTCCTGCGGTCACCGAACCGGGGAGCGCCGTCGGCGGCGTCACGAAACGGTCCGTAAAACGCCGAGGCGTACTTCACCGCGTACGACATGATGCTGCGATCGTGAAACCCGGCACCGTCGAGAGCGGTTCGAATCGCGGCAACCATGCCGTCCATCATCCCCGAAGGCGCTACAATGTCCGCCCCTGCCTCGGCGTGTGAGACCGCGACCTGTTGCAAGCGCCCGAGCGTGTCGTCGTTGAGGACGTAATCGTCGGGGAGTCCACGCAGCGGACCGGGTGCTCGATCGCGGTTCAAGACGCCGCAGTGGCCGTGGTCGGTATACTCACAGAGACAGACATCGGTGATAACCACGAGCTGCGGACAGCGCTGCTTGATCGCGGCGACGGCTTGTTGCACCGCACCGTTCTCGGCGGAGCTCCCGCTCCCGAGCGCGTCCTTCTCGCGCGGAATGCCGAACAAGAGTACCGCCGGTACCCCGAGTTCGTACGCCGCAGCGGCGTGTTCGGCGGCGTCGCGC
>PWQX01000190.1 GCA_003556605.1 Spirochaetaceae bacterium | reverse complement strand
GGTTTCCACCAGCCGCATCGCGTCCAGTACATTCTCGCCGTACACCAGCCGATCCCGGACCCGGTCGTACAGCTTCAGCTGCTGCAATACCTGTCTGGCGGCAACGCCGTACGGCGCATGCGCCGGGTTCGCGATGGCGATGGTCTCGAACGCGGGGCCGGCGATTTCCCCGGCAAGCGGGACCACGCTGCCGCGGGGAACCACCAGAGCCACATAGCCGATCGCGTACACCTGCGGATCGCCCGCGCCGAACCCGCCTTGCACGAGGCGATCGACGTAAGCCCGATTCGCCGAGAAGAAGACGTCAAACGGCGCGCCGTTCTCAATCTGCTGGGTAAGCAAGCCGGTGGAGCCGAAGTTGAAGGTCACCGTGATTCCGGTCTCCTGCTCAAAACGCTCTCCAATTTCGGCGAACGCAAACCGCAGGTCCGAGGCCGCCGCTACCAACAGCTCGCGCTGCCCCGGCGAACCGTCCGGTAGCAGACGCCGGCCGACTCCAGCGCCGAGCAGCGCGACCATCACCACGGCAGCAGCGAACGCCAGCGGCCGCAATGCCGCCGGCGGTATCCTCATGAGCCTCATGCCGGGCATACTGTACGAAAGGAAGCCAAGACTGCAAGCCTCCGTGTGCGCCGCGGCGGTTCGGCGGGGAGCGGCAACTCAGATCTCGGCGGGACGGACTCTGCAGTCGCCGATGTGATAGACTTCAGGGCGTGATACCTAGAAACAACGCCCCGCCGCGGGGCAGAATCGTGCCGATTGTCTCTGCGGCAGCCTGCGCAGTCGCGCTTGCCGCCGCGGTTGCATTTGAAACCCCGGCACAACCGGCTGCGGCAATCGCCGAGCCGGATGACGTTTCGGCAGCTCGCCGCCGGGAGCACGCATTGGACGCCTACTACCGCGGAAACCCCGAACAGGCCCTCGCCGAGTATCTCGCGATCATAGAACAAGACCCTGCTGATCACCACGCGCGCGAGCAGAGCATCTGGATCTTGCGAGAGTTGGGCCGCCACGAGGAGGCATTGTGGCATATCGGCCGTCTCGCAGAACACGAGTCCCCCGGCGAGGCGGCGGCGCTGTACACCGTAGTGGCAGCGCTGTCACGCGACATCGACGCTGCGCGTGAAGCCTACACTGCGCGCGAGGCAGCCGCTGCGGGTCCCGAGGAGCAATTTCACGCCGGGTTAGCTGAGTTTCTGGACAATGATTACGAAGCGGCAACCGAGTTGCTTGAAGCGGCGCGCAGCCACCGCAGTCTGCAGCCTCACGCGGAGTGGCTGCTCGCACGCATCGCCGCCGAGCGCGGCGAGCATGAGCACGCGGCCAAGCTGCTGCAGAAGGCGCGGCGCGAGGAGCCGAATCTCACCGCGGCCTTGATTCCATTAGCCGAGTCCCTGCTCGCGCTCGGCGAGACCGAACGGGCGCATGAAGTTCTGAATCGCGCCGAGCTCAGCATCCCGTGGAACAAGACTGCGAGTGAGCTCAACGCCAGACTCGTCGGCGACCACCCCGAACTGCTCGCCGCGCGGGTTGAGCGCCGCGAGCGGCGCATCGCCGGTCTCGAACCGGAGCCGGTTAGCGTGATAGCGCCCGAGCGCGACACGATCCCGGCGCTGCGCGTGGGGCTCGCCGAGAACCTGCAGCGCATCGACCTGAAAGCCGGCGGGGCTTTCGTGCTGGTGTCACACGGCGGGGAGCTGCTCGCACGCGGCGAGGCCGGCACGGTGCTGCGCGTCGCGCACCGCAGCGAGGGCGGGCGCACCACGGGAAGCGGCCACCCGCAGGCAGCGATAACACTTGAAGACAACGGGCTGCTTACCCTGATCGAGAGTACCGAGCCGGTACGCTTAGAGTATCTCAGCCCCGAGCACACCACCGCGGTTTTTGACTTCGCGTTTGGAGGCGGGCAGTACTCCGCCGGCTATGAAGACCGCCGCTACCGCGGCAGCATGGAGGTATTCCCGTCGACAGACGGCGGGCTTACTTTGGTGAACGAAGTCAACATTGAGGAGTACTTATACTCGGTGGTCCCTTCCGAGATGCCGGCTTCATGGCCGGCCGGCGCGCTGCAGGCGCAGGCGGCGGCGGCGCGCTCGTACACCCTAGCGGGTGCCGGACGCTTCGCCTCGCGTGGATTCGATCTGTACGGCTCGGTGCGCTCGGCGTTTTACCGCGGCGTCGACGGCGAGCACCCCCACGCGGTTGCCGCGGTGCAGGCTACCCAGGGACAGGTGCTGATGACCGGCGACCGCCCTTTGAACGCAGTGTATTCGGCCAACGCCGGTGGGCACACCGAGGACAGCGAGGTGGTCTGGGGCTCGAGCTCGAGTCTGGTCGGCGTTCCCGACCCCCAGGTGCTGCGGTGGATGCGCGATAAGCTCGAATCGCGCGGCGGACCGGCGGCGGGGGACCGGCACGGGACGCCCCTCGCCGGGGAGGCCTGGCTGCCTCCGGCGGCGCTGCAGCAGTGGATACGCACGCGCCCGGAGAGCTTCAGCGGCGATACGAGGTTCGCCGCGTACCACGCCTACCGTTGGCGGCTGCTGGTGAGCCGCACCGAGATCGAGGAGCGCCTTGAAGCCCACGGTCAAGAGGTGGGCACGCTGCAGGCGGTGATCCCGCGCGGGCGCGGCGCCGGCGGGCGTGTGCAGAGTGTAGAGCTTCGCGGCAGCGAAACCCGTCGCGTCTTGACCGGCGATACTATTCGCCATCGCCTCGGAGGTCTGCGCAGCACTCTATTCGTGGTCGACCCGGTGTACAACAGCGCCGGCGAGGTGGAGTTCTTCTGGTTTACCGGCGGCGGTTGGGGACACGGTGTGGGGATGTGCCAAACCGGCGCTGCGGCGATGGGAGAGCTCGGCTATCCCTACCAGGCAATACTCGCGCATTACTACCCGCGGGCTGAGCTACGGCAGATGTACCGCCGGGAGGCTCCTTGAAGAAGCGCGCCCACCACACCGCCGGTGAAGTGGCTCAGCGCCGGTTTGAGCACTGCAGGCGGGCACAAAACGACCGGCCGAACGCGGTTACCGCACCCAACCGGTCGTACCCTTACTTCAAGGCTCCGTTGCTTTAGCCCGAGCACCTGTGCTTAGCGCGGCTCTCCGGGCAGCACCTGCTGCAGAACAATGCCGGCGACCGCCGCCATCACCATCGCGCTCAGCTCAAGCCCCTCGAATACTTCAATGGCGACCCCGCCGACACCGATGATCAGCACGACGCTCGCGATGATGAGGTTTCGCGGTATCAACAGACTCACCTTGGCCTCCACGAGCGTGCGAATACCGACACCCGCGATCATACCGTACAGCAGGATCGAGACGCCGCCGATGACCGGGCCCGGGATTGACTGAATAAACGCCTCGATCTTGGGAATGAATGCCATCACGATCGCCCATACCGCTCCCATGCTGACGACGAAGGTTGCGTGCACGCGCGTGATCGCGAGAACGCCGATGTTCTCACCGTAGGTGGTAAGCGAAGGGCCTCCTAAGAGACCGGAAATCATCGTGGCCACGCCGCCGCCGTACAGCGTAGGGTGGATACCGGGGTCGACTTTGACGTCGCGGTCGATGGTGTTCCCGATCGCGAGAATATCACCAATGTGCTCGATGATCGACACGATCGCCGCCGGCGTTACGATCAACAGCACTTGCCACTCAAACCGCGGCAGGGTGAAGCCGGGCAGCCCGATAAACGCGGCCTCGCCGATTCCGGAGAAATCCACCAGCCCGACGACGATGGCGCCGACGTAGCCGATAATCAAGCCGCCGAGGATCGGGATAACCTTGATGATACCCTTGCCGAACATTGTGATGCCGATCGCGGCGAGTAGAGTGAGTAGCGCGATACCCCAGTGTGCGCCGGCCATGTCCATGGCGACAGGCGCAAGCCCCAATCCAATGACCATAATGATCGGACCGGTAACGATCGGCGGAAAAATCTTCGCGACACGATCAGGACCGATCGCCTGCACGAGCAAGCCTACCAGCATGTAGACCACACCGGCGCCGATAATACCGGCTTGCGCATGCTGCAGGCTCAATGTCTCGGCGGCAATTAACAGCGGTGCGATAAACGCGAACGACGACCCCAAGAAACCCGGGACGCGGCCTTTGGTAAAGAAATGGAAGATCAGGGTTCCCACACCCACTGCAAAAAGTGTCGCCGAAACGTTGAGCCCGGTGATAACCGGCACCAGTACGGTAGCTCCGAGCATCGCCATTGTATGCTGAAGTCCAATCAAGACCTTCTGTGGCGTTGAGAAGCGATACGAGATGTCCCTGCCTTCTCGAAACTCTTGCTCGAAGTCTTTCTCTGGTCCAGGCCCGGTATTTCTTGAATCGTCGGACATAGCAAACCCCTTGTCGTATAGGATTGGAGTACAACGCGCGCACCAACGGTACCCGCATATTGGCGGTATACTTACCCAGTGCGCGCCGCTGTGTCAACGATCAACTGCGCTCTATGCGCGTATAGTATTGCACCGTTCAAACACAACGGTGTAATGCGATCGTTACGGGGTTTGTTCCGGCTTTCCGAGCGCCGTTTCGATTCCCGCGGCCACTACGAACAGCTGCTCATCGGCGCCGAGGTAGCCGGCAATCTGCAGCCCAAGCGGCAGGCCGCGCGGACCGAAGCCGCAGGGAACTGTGACCGTCGGCAGCCCGAAGAAAGTCCACGGCAGGTTCATAATGGGGCTCCCGGTTGTTCCAATTCCCTCCGGCGCCTCGCCCGTCGCCGCCGGCGAGAGTACCACCGAGACCCCGGCCTGCCGCATAGCCTGCTGCACGCGCTCGCGCGCCGTGCCCGCCTCGTGCCGTGCCGCTTCGGCGCGCGGCGGCGATACGCCGCGCCCCTTCTCGATGAGCTCTTTACTCTCGTCTGTGTACAGCGAACCGTATTCACGGTGCCACTGTTCGTGCAGTTGCGCAAACTCGTGCGCGACCAGGTCTAGGTGCAGCGCGTTGATCCGCTCGATATCCGCAAACAGCGCGAGGCGCTTAACGGTGTAGCCTGCCGCCGCGATTCGCTCGGCGGCGGCAACCACCGCACGCCGTGCCGGCTCCTCGGCTTGAGCAACGCAGGCATCTTCCAGCAACCCTACCGTCGGCCGGCGGCCCCTCAGCGGCCTGCGAGCGATCCAATTGTCGCATAACAGCGCCGCGCCGGCCGAGGCCGAGGCAACGTTTGCGGCAAACAGCCCCACCTGGTCGACCGATCGCGAGAATGAAATCACCCCGCCGGTGGGTATCCGGCCCAGACTCGGTTTGAACCCCACGATACCGCAGAAGGCTGCTGGGCGCGTAACCGACCCGATAGTCTGCGTACCCAACGCCAGCGGGGTGAACCCGGCGGCCACCGCCGCCGCCGAGCCGCTGCTCGAGCCGCCGGGCGTGTGCTCGGGGTTCCACGGGTTGCGTGTGGGCCCCGGAGCAAAGTACGCAAACTCGGTCGTGACGGTCTTGCCGAGCACTGCAGCCCCGGCGCGGCGCAGGCGCGTTACCGCCTCGGCCTCAGGCCCGGCGAAGACCTCCGCCGGCAGCTCCGAACCGGCGCGCGTAAGCAGCCCGTCGACGCGAAAGATGTCCTTGATCCCGACGAGAACGCCGTACAACGGCGGTACGCGCCGGCCGGCGCTCTTGTGTTGCGCTTGAAGCTCGGAGAAGTCCGCCTCCAGACGCGCTTTTCGCCCAGTCTCGGGAATCAGCGCCTGAAGGCGCCGGTCGACCACTGCAACGCGCTCGAGCGTTTCGTCGAGGTACTGCCGAAAAGCGAGCCGGCCGGAACGCAGCCGCGCCGCCACCGCTACCAGATCCTGCGGCGCAACGTCGCTCATATCACACCGTGTTCGCGCAAAGCCGTAATCTCGGCCGAGCTGTAACCGAGCGAACGCAGCACCTCTTCGGTGTGCTCGCCGAGCTCGGGGACCGGCGGGCGCGTTAACTCTTCGCTGAGCGAGCTCATCTTTATCGGGTTACCGGCAATCTGCACCATTCCCGCCCTCGCGTCTTCGATGTTTACGATCATGTTGCGCGCGCGCACCTGCGGATCCTCCAGCACCTTCTCAACATCGTTTATCCGGCTGCACGGCAGACCGGCGCCTTCCAGTACCGTAAGCCATTCCTCGGCAGGGCGCGTGCTGAACACCCGTTCCAAGATCTCGTTCAGCGTTGTGAGGTTTTCTGTGCGTAAGCGGTTGGTCTTGAAACGCTCGTCCTCGGCGAGCGTGTCTTCTCCGATTGTCGCGCAGAAGCGCAGCCACAGTTGGTCGTTGCCGACCGCGACCACAATGTACTCATCGGCACACCGATACGCCTGAAACGGCGCGATGGTCGGATGCCGGTTGCCGAGCGGCTTGGGGCTTGCCCCTTCCACCTGAAAACGCGCGAGCGCGTTCTCCAGAATCGCGACCTGGCAGTCGAGCATCGCGACGTCGATCTTCTGACCGCGTCCGGTTTGGCTGCGCTGATAAAGCGCCGCGGAGATGCCGATTGCGGTGAACAACGAGGCGGTGATGTCCCCAATCGAGACCCCAACGCGTGTCGGCGGGCCTTCAGGCCAGCCGGTGACGCTCATGAGTCCGCCTCCGGCCTGCGCCAAGATGTCGTAGGCGGGCCGCTGCGAATACGGTCCGGAATGGCCGTAACCCGAAGAGGCGGCGTAGATGATGTGCGGAAACTCTTCGCAAAGCGTTTCGTAGCCGAACCCCAGCTTCTCCATCACACCGGGACGGAAGTTCTCCACCACGACATCGTACTCGGCCAAGAGTTTGCGCAGCACCGCCTTACCTTGCTCGTCCTTGAGATTCAGCGTCAGGCTGCGCTTGCCGCGGTTGATACTGACGAAGTATAGACTACGGCCGTCCTTAAACGGACCGAAGCTGCGCGAGTCGTCGCCGCTGCCCGGGGCCTCCACCTTCAAGACCTCGGCGCCGAGGTCTTGAAGGATCATCGTGCAAAACGGTCCGGCCAGGACACGGGTGAGATCAAGAACCTTTACCCCTTGAAGCGGTTTGCTCATGCTCTCCCCTCTAGCGCTTGCGTGCTTCGTCTACGAGCCACTGACTTCCGGCACGCGAGACGTCGCCGAACTTGGTCAGCTCACACTGCGCTTTCTTGGCCATCAGTTCCTCGTACTCATCGTCCTCGACAAACGCCACGATGCGCGCGATGCTCGACTCGCCGTCCACAAAGCGCCACGGGAAGCATCCGATCTGCACACGGCGATTGAGCAACAGGTCGATATCGCCGCCGACACACTCGGCGTGCACAATCCCGTGATTGAACATCTCGAGATGCATCAGCTGGTACTTGTCGGGGGTGAACACCTCTTCGAGGCTCTTACCGTAGGTTTTTCCAAAATGTGCGTCGCACTCCTTGGCCTGCGCCGGCATCCAGTCGCGGATCTTGGTGTTCATGGGGTGATCGGCGCTGCCGCAGTCAACCCCGATCCAGCGCAGTCTCCTCTGTTTGCACCACTCGGCAAACTCACGGTCGGGCCCGGGATGCTTGATCATGTAGCGCACCTCGTCCGCGTACGGCTGGTCCCAGCTGTACTGATGGTAGCCGGTCGAAATAATGAGAATGTCACCCTCCCTCACCTCAACCCGCTCCTCCACCATCCTCGAGGTGTACAGATCATAATCGCCGGCGGCATCAGACAGATCCACGATAACCCCGTCGTGACACAGGTAGTCCATATTCAGCCCGGCGATGTCTTTCCCCGGAGTATAGAAATGGATCTCGCCGTCGAGGTGAGTACCAACGTGATTGGAGTGCGTGACCAGCTGTCCGTTGGCGCCGTTAGGCGCAAGGCGTTTGAAATATTTCACCTGCA
Source organism: Spirochaetaceae bacterium (assembly GCA_003556605.1). Lineage (GTDB taxonomy): Bacteria > Spirochaetota > Spirochaetia > DSM-27196 > SLAA01 > B1Sed10-166. Next base: position 5,240 of record PWQX01000190.1, on the reverse strand, counting down.
ACGGCTCGTAAGTCGGCCATGGCGGGGTGCCGATTCCAAGCGGCATCGTTAGATCGATAATCTTCATAGTTGTGTTCCTCCTGCTATGGTTGGTACTCAGTCACTGCCGAGTTACGTGCACCTGCCGTACCGTTCGGCAAACGCCTCAAACGCGCGGGTGAAGCAGCTCTCGGGAGGCTTCACGAGTCCCGCGCCTACCATCCCTACTCCAGGGTCCTTGTGCGCGATGCCGGTGTTGATCGCCGGCAGCGTGCCGGTTTCTACAATCTTGAACAGATCAATACCGGTGGGTGTGCCGCGGAAGTCCATCGCCGGTATCTGGTAGGTGTCGTTCTCGGCGACCGTGATGTCGTACATCCGCCGGGTGAAAGTCATCGCATCCTGGGGCGTAGCGCCGACGAACTTCACGATCGCCGGGGCGGCCGCCATCGCAAAGCCGCCGATACCGACTGTCTCGGTGATGACCGAGTCGCCGATGTCGCGTGCGGCATCGGCGGCGCTGAAACCCGGCAGATACAATCCATCGACCACCGCAGCAGGACCGGTGAACCAGCGGTCTCCAAGCCCGGATATCTGAATACCGAACTCGGTACCGTTGCGCGCCATGGCAACGATCAGCGAGCTCGCTTCGATGTCGCGAGCCGGGTCTATGGTGCTCTTGCACGACGGCATCGTGAGGTTCAGAAAGAAATGGTCGTTTTCATGCATGAAGGTCAGCACACGCGCGAGCTTCTCTTTCGGCTCCTCGAGCATCACCAGATGCGGCGCGAGCTCGCGAATCATGAGGCTTGTGCCCGCCCGGTTACGGTTATGCCCCTCATCACCCATTTGCAGCACCTGAGCGATAATATTTTTCATGTCGATTGGGCCCCTCCGCTTCAGCGCCGCCTGCAGGACCGGCGCCAACTCCGCGGCCATCCATTTCAGCCTGTGGATCACCTCCTGCGAGTACGCGCCGTAACGCAGGACCTTTCCGAGCCCTTCGTTCAGCGTACAGTAGGCTCTGTTACCGAAGCTCCGGTTCTCGACGATCCAGACCGGCATGCTCGCGGTGACGACCCCGGCCATCGGCCCGACTGCATCGTGGTGATGACACGGGTCAAAGGTGATCTCCCCGGATGCGGCGAGCTCCTCGGCTTCGGCGGCGTCTCCGGCAAGCCCCTCGTAAAGCAGACCGCCGATCACCGCGCCGCGCAGCGGACCGGCCATGTTCTGCCACGCAACCGGAGGACCGGCGTGCAAGACGAGCTTATTGTGCATACCCGGAACAACATCGGACGCGACGCCGATATCAATCAAGGTGGGCTTGGCCTGCATGATACGCGCAACCGCTTCGGCGTTTGCCGCGTCGATATCCTGTGAAGCATTCGCCGCGAGGCGATCGAACAGCGCCAGGATCCTGGTATCGCCTCCAGCCGGCGGTTTCCAGTCGACCTGCTGCACCTCAACCCCGAGCTCCACCAGGTTGTCCGCGAAAGCCTCAAGACCTACGTTAATGACTTTGAGGTCACGGCCGAAAAGCTCGGCGATTCTATCCACATTCATCACGATGCCCTCCGTGCCATCATGCGCTTTACCAGCTGTGCCCCTTGGTAGTTGGACGGCATCACCACACAGCCCGCCGACTCGAGCTTGCGCCGCTGAGCGTGGATATTCTGACTGTCACCCTCGGTGCCGGTTACCGAGCCGACCACCGCGAGATACCCGCCGTTCGCGCGCGCGCGCTCTTTGGCTGCGCCAAGCGCCGCGAGCATCGCACCGGCAGGGTCCGGGTGTGAGCTGTAGCCGATAACGCAGTCAATTAACAGAACCGCGACCTCGGGGTCCTGCATCTCCTGCTCGATGCGTTCGGTACGGATTGAAGCGTCGATCATGGGGTGCGGGCGTCCAACCGTGAACGCATCCTCACCGAGGTCCACGATGGTATGCGCCTGCGAGCGGTGCGGGTCAGTGAGCTTAAAGGCCGAGTCTAGCGGATCAAGCGAGTAGACGCCGCCGAGCGGTTCGTGCAGCACGCACACCGCCTCGTCGGTGAGCGTACCGCCGGCGAAAAGACCGCGCACGTATCTCTGTCGGGCAGACATAGCGGCGGTTTCGCGCTCAACGATCGCGGCGATCTCATCCTCCGATAGGTCGAACACGCGCGGGGTATAGGTTTCGCCGCGTGAAAGCGCCACCGCCATGCGGGCGGTTTCTTCGAGGCTATTTGAGTAGCGGATGTTCTCCAGCGGGGAGCCGGCTTCGGCGCCGATAAAGTGCACCACGCAGGGCTTGCCGCCGGCTTTGAGCGCTTTCATCACCACGGGGACAAGTGCCGGGGCCGGCGGCTTTGAGACCACCGCGATCACCTTCGTAACAGGATCCTTTGCGAGCGCCTGCACCGCCATGCGCACCATGGTGCCGCCGACACGCTCATCCTTCAGATCACGACCGCCGGTACCGATGCCTTGCGAAATACCCCCGCCGCTTCTCTCAATACTGCAGGCAACTTCCTGGAGCCCGGTGCCGGCCGCAGAGACAACACCGATATCACCGCGGCGCACCGCGTTCGCGAAGCAGATCGGCATGCCGTTGATTATCGCGGTACCGCAGTCGGGACCCATCATCAACAGCCCGCGCTCTTCGGCGATCTTCTTGAGCTCAACCTCCTGTTCAATCGGAACGTTGTCGGAGAACAGCATAACGTGGCGGTCGGCAAGCAGCGCCTTACGCGCCTCGCGCGCGGCGTAGCGCCCCGGCAGCGAGATGACAACCAGGTTCGCGTCCGCAAGGGCCTTGACGGCCGACTCCAGCCCGGTTGGGCGATACACCGCCGCAGCTTCGCCTGAGCTCTTCGCGCGCAGCAACTCGTGTACCGCCGCTACGGCCCGATCCAAAACTTCTTGCGCCTCCGCTTCAAGCGCAACAATGAGATCGTTCGGCCCGGCCTCAGCCACCTCGTCATCGTCGAGGCCCATATCTTGCATCAGCGCAAGGTTCACCTCCGTGCCCATCGCCACAACCGCTTCGGTCACTCCGTCGATCTTCTTGATCTCAGCGCTGATAGACATCAGCACTACCGAATCGTAGTAGGAGTCCTTGCGAACAATGATCCTCTTCAACGTGACAGCCTCCTCCTCGCGGGAAAAGCACAACTCGGTGATCTGTAAGCCGTACAGGATCGGCAACGCAGCGACGCTGCCCATCAAGACGGCGGTCGCCGTCAGCCGTTAGGTTGAGGCCAAGTTCTAGCCGGCCGCGATCATTCCCGGCGTACAGAAGCCGCTTTGCACGGCACCCACCTCGCCGCTGCACCTGCGACGCGTGCTCACCTGCGGCTTTGAAAGCACCCCAACTGAGCGGTAAAACTCGACGCTCTTAGGCTTTCCCCGGATACGCGAGCATCCTCGATCGCACCAGTGTTAGCAGCTCATAATATCCGCTCATGAACTGGTCGAGCGTATTCACGGTCGCCCCGTAGCGCACAAACTCACCGGGCGATAGCGCGTTATCGTCGTAAGCCTCGCGAAACTCCGGAAACGCCGCTCGCAGACCGTCTACGATCTTGGTGTCCACCGGATTGTCGATCTTCGGCCCCACTTCGAAATCCGCGCGGTTAAACTGCTGCCACCACTTGTACGGAATCGTGAGAATCAAATCGCCCCCGACGAGTTCCGACCACTGCATGTGATTACGATACGCCGCCCCAAGCAAGCGCGAGCGATATCCGCGCGAGGTGAACATAGCGTACAGCTTCTTCAGAACCGCAATTCCCGCCCACTCGAGGTATCCCGGATCGATATTGATGCGCCTCTGGGTCAGAACGCTCTTGAGATAGTCGTCCACTCGGCCCAGCATAATGACCACAGACGGTGACATCCGGGTGACGTCTATCCCCTCCGCGCCGGCTCGATCCAGCCCCCGCTCAATCGCCTCGGCACTCGCCACTGCCTGCGATACCGTGAAGCTGACCGTCGCGGTTACGCTTACCCCTTTCGCAGTCATCTCCTCCATTGCCTTGATACCGGGCTCGGTACATGGCGCTTTGATCGCGAGATTGGGCGCGGTCCTGGACAAAGCCATACCCTGCTCGAGCATTAGCCGCCAGCTGCGGAAGTTCACGGGGTTAACCTGCACCGACAGCCGGCCCTTGCGTCCGCCGGTTCGGTTAAAGACCGGTAACAGCAGCTTCGACGCCTCACCTGCCATCTCTTCAATCAGCTTCCACGCAACGTCAACTTCGCCGGCTTCGGGTGACTCCCGGGCGATAGCGTCTATCCGCGTGCCCCAGCGTTCAATCTCACCCTTTGCCACTTGAGCGACGATCACCGGATTGGATGTGGCGCCCACCGCGCCGTTCGCGATCGCCTCTTTGAGCTGACTCAGGTCGCAGGAGTCATTCCAGAAATCAGTACCGGCTTCACCGGTCAGCTGCATCGGTGTCTTATTCATCACCGTCTCCTTTCGGGTAGGGCCTAAACTCAGTCGAGTCGTTACTGCGTGGCGGTAACGCCCTCGTCTACGCGGGTATTCTGTCCCGTTGCAATCGCCACGACGCGAGACGCCGAGTACATGGCCAACCCCGTTACGCCGACCCCGCTACCTCCCCGGGTTCACCTACTCGGCCTAAGGGAATACGTTTGGCCAACGGCTCATGAGACTCGGGATCGTTCAAGTAGCCCGCCGCCAACTCGGCCTTGGGAGAAAGAGCGGGAGCTATTCCGTTGACGCTAATCCCGTACTTGGCCCATTCGGTTGCGAATTGCGCGATCATTATGCCATTCCACCCTTCCCGGCGCAACAGCCCACGCAATCCTCACTGAATACCGAGAAGCCTGTGCCCAAGTAACCTCCGTCTGCCGCCCGCGCGAAGCAGAAGAACCGTACACCCACGGTGGACGTGCGCTGAGCGTACAGCGTCGAATCTCGAGTAGCGTGGTTTCATCAATGACCCGCTTCTATCGGTGCTCGCGATTGCCCCATAGCGATGACCACGGTATGCTCCAAGGCACATGGCCAACCACAGGGGCTAAGACAGCACTATACGAAGCTCCATTATTGATTATCGATTACAGCAACCTACCAGGAGGTGGTTGTACACTCACAGAGCGCCACTACGGCAACGGCGCCCGGACAAAAGACGGGTATCGGCAGCTCCGCGAGTACAAGAGAAGCCGGCGGCTCTGCCCTTGTTGACCGCTTCATACCTCGATGATACCATCAACGCCGTTGTACAGATGAGTGTCTTCCAGGATCTATTG
>PWQX01000197.1 GCA_003556605.1 Spirochaetaceae bacterium | reverse complement strand
GCCGCCCGTCTGACGGATCGCGACCTGCGGACGATGGTGGATAACCCGCTGGTCGCCTTGTGGGCAGTTGTAGAGGTGGGGTGTCTCTGCCGGGCGGACGCGGTACGGCAGTTTCACGTGCCGCGGCGCTGCACCTCGGGCAGATCAATAGATCGACTTCGTACACCTTCGCATGGTGCCGCGCCCATGCGCCTTTGTGTACGTTGATCTCGACCTCCTCTCGGCTTTCTGACAGATGTCGCCGAATGTCTGGTGGGCAAGAGCTATCCTCGCGGTAGACAATTTCTTCTGCTTCGGTTTAGCGTCATCTAAGAGCCGGGTCGGGGTACGCTTGGCCCAAAGTCGCAAAGGGGTGTACGGGGAGCACATGACGACGGTTATTTTGGTTCGCCACGGGCAGACCGCCTGGAATGTGAATGAGCGCTTCCGCGGGCAGGCTGATGTTCCGCTCGATGAAGTGGGAGCCCAACAGGCGGAGCGCACGGCCGAACGTATAGCCCGTCAATGGGCGCCTGCGGCGGTGTACTGCAGTCCGCTGTCGCGGGCGAGGGTAACCGCGGAGGAAATCGCGGCACAGTGCAAGGTGGCCGTCCAGGTTGACCGGATGCTTTCAGACATCGATTACGGCAGCTGGCAGGGCCTCACACCGGAAGAAGCCCGGCGGCGCTATCCGCGGCAGATGCGCCGGTGGCAATCAGGTTCGCGATGGGCGCGTCCCCCGGGCGGCGAGTCGCTTCGGGCGGTGCAGCGGCGCTGCCTCGAGGCGGTCCTGCATATCGCCTCCCGGCATCCCGAGGACGTGGTTGTCGCGGTGGCTCACACCGTCGTCAACCGGCTCGTTCTTCTCGGTGCCCTTGCGGTTGGATTGCGCCATTTTTGGCACATCGGGCAGGACCCGTGTGCCCTCAACGTTATCGAGATCGAAAAGCGTTCGTTCACGCTGCACTCCGTCAACGACACCTGTCACCTTACAGACCTTACTTCGCCCCGTCCTGAGGTGCTTCCCGGCGAACGTGAAACGTAGATAGGCCGGCTTCAGGAAGGCCTAACCCGCTACCGTTCTACCGGGCAGCGGGTGCCAAGATCGAGCGAGTCGTTCGCGGAAAAGTGGCGAATCCAGACAGAGGTGTCAACGAGTGTCCGCATGGTCCTTACGCATGACCGCCGGATCGTCAGATCGCCCTCCCACGCCCCGCTCGAAGCGAACTGGTCGATCTCTGCGTAGGTCTTCAAACGGACATACTCACGCAGCGCGGCGCTCACAACTTCCGAGTAGGTCCGCAGCCCGGAAACGGCTCCGGCGCGCTCGAGTACTTGCTCATCAAGCACAAGATTTGTGCGTTTCATGTGTATAAGGTGCCGGCGGTATTCGCTGAGTGCAAGCCTTTTGCGGGGCCGGTTACCGGAAGCACTTCGCCCGGGTGCCGCTCGTTGTATCTCCGAAAGGGTTCAACAACGCTCTGCGCAGCCACGAGTAAGGCTTCGCGGGATGAAATCATCGAGTAGTTCGGCTTAGCGGTCGGTCACGATACGGTTGCGAGGTTTTTCGGCTTGCTCGGATTCCGCTCGATTGCCGCGTCGTAGGTAGTCTACCGGGTCAGACGATATAAGCGGGGGTACCGCCGGAAGCTCCGGAGGCCCTGTAGCGGAACTCACCAGAGGCAGCGGAGACGGAAGAGGAGCTAGTACTGCGATCGGCCGGGAGTGGTCGGTAACGATGAGCGACTCTCCTGCGGCGACACGGCGCAGTTCACGGCTGAGATGGGCTTTTAGCTCGGCAACGCCGATGGTCTTCATATGGTCATTATGTAGTCATATTGGCCTGGGTTACAAGGACCACGACGGCGATGGTTAGACCGCGCGTTCCGAGTCTCGTCCGGCAGCCGGATCATACAGTCTACGTCAGCGCGCGCTCCGCATGGGAGATCGTGACCAAGCATCGCGCCCCCTACACGAGCTTCAGCCCCTCTGGGGCAAACACGCGGAAGTCCGTCTCGTTGCCGGTTGCCAGGCGCGCGCCCGCGGTGATCGCCGCCGCGGCAATCATGGCATCGACACGCAGGTCTCGGCTTCGGCCGGTTCGATTAAACAGACGCGACGCTTCAGTCGCCGCTGTTACGTCAAAGGGAAGGATACCGGCATCGAGCAGCGCATGAACGATCTCTATACCTTCGGTGTCCACCGGACCGGAGGCGAACTCATACCAGCAGATACTCGAGGTGCACAGCGGGCGCTGCTCTTCGACCCAGAGATCGACCTGTTGTGCCTCCTTGGATCCGGACACCAGGAGGCGAATCAGGTAGTTCGTATCGAGTAGGATCACGGTTGGCGACCCCAGTCCCTGCGATCCTCGACGACGCGGCGCAGATACGCGTCAGCTTCGTCGGCCGCCAAACGGCCTGCGGCGCGGTATTCGGCAAGGCGCTCGCGGACCTCACCGGCCTGAGACGCCAGGTGGTCGGACGCGATCTGCACGGCGCGCCGCACAACTTCAGCCTGCGAGACGTTCCACGTGCGCGACAGTTCCCTGAGCCGCCGAAGTGTGGCCTGGTCGAGCGCGAAGCTTGTTCGATGTTTGGCTCGGCTCATGCGGTAATTATGTTTGGTAATTACCGCACTGTCAATAGTGTAGCGCAACGGCTCGCGCTAAGGAATCCGCGTCAGAAACGGTACGAGGTCGGTCGACTCGACCGAAAACACCACGCCCACCAGACCACGTCCACCGGGCGGTGCGGGTATCGGCGCATGTTAGTCGACTACGTCAAAATATCTAGCCATATTGAGTCTATGGAAGTCGTTAACGTTCACGATGCCAAAACCCGTTTCTCACCGCTGCTTGCGCGGGAACATGCGGGAGAGGAGATCATTCCGGCAAAGGGTGGGGTGCCGTGGGCTCGGCTGGTACCCTTGGAGGAAACGAACGAGCGGCACCCGGGTCGCTACCGCTCCGAGGACGTGCCGGAGAGTTTTTTCGAAGACCTCCCGGATGAAGAGCACGAGGCATGGGAGAAATAGCCTGCCTGCTCGATACCCTCACTCTCTTGTGGTGGTGGTCCTCACCCGAACGGCTCAGTGCCCTCGGAGCGGATCTGGGACTAGCAACGTCTGTGATGTCTGCCACTTCGCTTAACCGAGCTATGCGCTGCTGCCGGAAATTGACATTATGCCACCAATTTCCGTACCATAATGGTATGAAGAAGGGAATGATTCGTTCTCAGATTCAGTTTCACAGAGAGCAGCTATCGAGTGTCCGCCTGGTTGCACGCAGCGAGGGTGTTTCGGTCGCGGAGGTGGTCCGGCGTGCCGTTGACCACTACCTGGAGTACAAGGTGCCGGCCGCCCGGGAAGACGCGCTGCGCTCCCGGGCACGGGCAGTTAGCGGACGGTATGCCTCCGG
>PWQX01000279.1 GCA_003556605.1 Spirochaetaceae bacterium | reverse complement strand
GTACTGCTCCCATTCGCGCCGCAGCACCGCCAGCCGTTTATCAACCTTCTCCGAGAACGCGTTCAACGACGCAATGCGCTCTTCAATCAAGCCGATATTGCGGTCGGTGGTTTGATTCAGCTCAACTATGATACTGTTCACCTCACGCTTGATCTCTCCTAAGACGGCATCCGGGTGAAACTTGCGTTGTAACTTGGTGTGCAGGTACACAAACCCCACTGCAAGAACCAGCACATTCAGCGCGAGACCCAACACTACTGTCATAAGGGCTCACCCGGATATATCGATATGCTGGCCAAGATCCGGATCCCGAAATACATCCTGTTCCTCGGTTCCCTTCGCCTCGGCTTCCTCTTGAGACCGCTCACCCGACTCGCCCTGCTCACCCGACTCGCGCTCGTTTGCCGCCTCAGGGCCTTCCTGCAGTCGTTGAGTTTCTCCGACACTGCGCTGATGCTGCTGACTACGTAGGGCAATCTCCCTGCCGGCGACCTCTTGCCCCTGTATCAGCGCGTTTTTTTCGGCGGCTTGATCCTGACCAACCTGACTCAACTTGAGGAACAAGGTTTGAAGGTCAATAGGCTGCAACGACATGTTTGCCTTCCGCGATCTATCGCTTGCGCGCCGACGCTAAATCCTCATCCGACTCTTGATACTTGGTTACCTTTACAACATCGTCCTCAGCTATAAAACTGACGGCCGTGAACTCGTTCTTTACGGTTAGGGGCGCATCCTTGATATGCACCCGAACGCCGGGAAACACGGTTCCCGAAGCGCTGATACGCCCGCTAATGCTCAGTTCACCAAGGTAGTTGTGAATCTCTTCGATTTCTTTGGCAACCCGCCGGATCTCGGCAGTCAGCTGTTCCTTGCCTTTCATTAGGCGCTTGTAGTTCTCAACCTTTTCTTTAGTCAGCTTCTTCTTCTGCCGGCGCATGTTCTCGAGAGTCGCCAGGTTGCGCGCCACTTCTTCGAGCTTCTTCTGATACTCGTTGCGTTCCTGCTCGAGAGCCGCCAAGCGTTCCTTATTCGTGGGATCATAACCAACTTCCAGTACCGTCTCGGTTCCGGCAACCGCTCCGAGTGACTTAGCATTGATTTCTTCAGCCGCCCGCACATGGCCGCCGACGATACTCGCGCGTTTCCCTTTGCAGATTACCTTGCGTTGCGCAATCACGTGCGAGTTCATGATGCCGTCACTGACCACGACCAGATCGCCGGCCGTAACGTCTGCATTCTCTATGAACTTAGACCACACGTTGCGGCCGGCGCGGACTCTACCTTCGTTCTTTGCACCGACACCCTGGTGCACGATGATGTCGCCTTCGGCGTCCAAATTACTCTTGCCGACACCGCCCATAACCTCGATGTTCCCACTAGCTTTGACGTCGAACCCGTCCTCAACGTGGCCTTTAACCACCACGGTGCCCAGGAAAAGGATGTTTCCGGTCTTCAGACTCACGTTGCCGTTTACCACGTAGACCGGCTCAACATTGATCTTTCCGCCGGTGATCACCACCTGACCGTTGATCTCAGCAACCGCCGTGCGTCCGTCGTCCGACAGCTTCACGTTCTTTCCAATCGGTATCGATTCATCTTTACCGTCTTCGGCCGGCAGCACTCTACCGGTAACCGTGAGCCCGGGCTCCGCGGGTTCGGCCGGAATCTTGCGCGCAATGACCTGTCCGGCGACTACGTTTTGGACAATGTCCAACTCCTTGAAGTCGACGCGCCCATCAATCTCCTTCAGTTTGATCTTACTGCTATCGGTTTGAAACTCGTGGATAATGCGTGCAGAGGCGCCGTTATGCGGCTTGCGCCCTTCGGCTACTATCACCGGATCGTTGTACTGCGGTTTTTCGACAAAACGTTTGATTACATCCCCTTTAATGCCTTCAACCACATCGTTAGCTTTCAAGAAACCGACAACTGCATCGTACTCCGGGTCGGCTCCCCCCGGTCCCGGAGGGCTCGCAACCAAGAGCGCCTTCATCTCGAGCTCGACAATATTGACCGACAGCATCGCATCGTTTGCCGGCTCATGTTGCAACTCGGCGACTCTGACGAACTCACCATCGGCGCGCTTCACTACCTTAGCAACTAACCCGGCGTTGTACGTGCCGTCGGCCCGGCGTTGTAATTCCTCGATAGCTTCCCGCTCGCTAATCCGCTGTCCGCTCCCCTCCGGTTGGGTAACCTTGAGAAGAACCCCATGCGGCGTTCGACGCACGAACACCTCCCCGTCACGGTCCTTAGCGGCTAACTCATCGAAATCGAAGTCGCCATCACCGGAAGTCTCCACTGACCCACCTGCGTGCTCGGCGGCTGCGCGATAGGCCAGGATTCTGAACGGCTTCTTGCCAATCCCGAAGACCCCTTTGGCGCCCTTTTCGAGAATCTCGTACTCAATTCGTTTCAGGGGTAGCGACAGTTCAATTGCAGCGGTCTTCAGGGTGTCCTCGAGCGTGTCGCCGCTTACGTTCACGAAGGTGCGTTGCTGATCCTCGGAGTACTGCTCTTGCATGTACTCCCTAAGCCGGTCCATCCCGACCATAGTTACATAATCCCTTTCTTGAGGTTGGTGAGCTTGGCCCGCAGCCGCATAATGGCTTTCGTGTGCAACTGCGAAATCCGTGACTCGGTAACCTCAAGCACCTGCCCAATCTCCTTCAATGTAAGGTCCTCGTAGTAATACAATACAAGCACCTTTTTCTCTTTTTCGGGAAGCTCGTTGATCGACTGAACTATGACGCGCTTCATTTCGTCTTTCTCGACGATGATGTCGGGATTCAAGCTTTGGGGGGACTCAATTGTATCGGCGATCGAGACGGTATCGCTGTCCTCACCGGTATACCACACTTCGTTTAGCGACATAATGGACGTTCCGCTGATCTTCAGCATCAGCTTCTCGAACTCCTTGACCGAGATCCCGAGGTCAGCGGCGATTTCGTCATCGGCAGCCGCGCGGCCTAACGACGATTCAAGGCGACGCACCGATTCCTCTATTTCACGCGTCTTTTGGCGCACCGAACGGGGAACCCAGTCGATAGACCGCAGCTCGTCGAAAATCGCACCGCGAATGCGGGTGACAGCGTAGGTCTTGAACTTCACGTGTTTATCCGGGTCGAACTTCTCGATGGCGTCGAACAACCCAAACACGCCATAGCCCACCAGATCATCAAACTCAACATTATGCGGCATTCCGATCGCAACCTTGCCGGCAACGTACTTCACCAACGGGGCATACTGTTTTACCAACTGTTCGCGAATACGTGGGTCGTGATTCTTTCGATACAGTCGCCATAACTCCGCTTCGGTCTTTGTCGCTAAGGCGTTTTCGCTCATCTGCGTCCCTTGGTCACTCGCGTTGCTTATCACGGTTTAGCATTGTCTGCAAAGCTTTGGC
>PWQX01000228.1 GCA_003556605.1 Spirochaetaceae bacterium | reverse complement strand
TGACCTTATTCATGGCGCAGCGCTTCAATCGGGTCTAGGCGTGAGGCGCGGTAGGCTGGGTAGCCGCCGAAGAACAGCCCGGTCAGCAGTGCAAACGAGAATGCGATCAGCACCGACTCCGGCGTGACCATCGTCACGAGCCCCCCGAAGCGTTGTATGCCCCAAGAAAGCGCGTACCCGAGGCCAACTCCGATGAGTCCACCTCCGGCCGAGAGAATCACCGCCTCGGTCAAGAACTGCGTCATCAAATGTGTTGCTTTGGCGCCGAGCGCCATGCGGATACCGATTTCGCGCGTTCGCTCGGTCACCGAGACCAGCATGATGTTCATGATGCCGATGCCCCCTACGAGCAAGCTGATCGCGGCGATGCCGCCGAGTAGCAACGTGAAGGTGTCGGCGACGTCGGTGACGGTGCCGATGAGATCCATCTGGTTGGCGATGTAGAAGTCGGCTAAGTCCATCGACGGCAGCCGCCGCAGGCGCAGCAGCTCCTCTTCAATCTTAGCTTGTAGCTCGTACATTATCTCGGGAGCGGCAGCCTGTATGTTGATCATCGCGTAGCGGTCCTCGCCCGAGAGCGAACGGCGATACGTGCTGAGAGGAATTAAGACCGACGCATCCTGCGAGGGTGAGCCCTTTTCCTCCATGACCCCGATGACGCGGAACGGGAAGCCGTTGATTCGGATCATCGCCCCGAGCGGATCACGCCCGTCGGGGAACAGCTCGCGGTAGGTCTGCGCGCCGATCGCGACGACGTTGCGCCGGTTGTCCATATCGTGCTCGCTAAAGAAGGCACCATACACCGGGCGGAAGTTCCTTATCTCGGGGTAAACCGGATCGGTGCCGATTACCGTGGCGGCGGCGTTGCGGTTCTCGAACTTGAGCCAACCGTTGAGCGACGACTCGCGCGCGGTCATCACGACGAGGTCCTCGGGTAGCGAGTCTATCAGCGCGAGGTCATCGGCGGTGAGGGTCGGTCTAATGTTGGTGGTGCGCGGGCGGACTAGCGATGTCCCGCGCGGCTCACCGGAGTACACGATCAACAGGTTCGCCCCAAGCGTGCTGAGACGGTCTTCTACCGAGAGCCGCGCGCCTTGTCCGAGCGCGGTGAGTGTAATGACCGAGGCCACGCCGATGATGACGCCTAACGCTGTGAGAAACGAACGCCCGCGGTTGGAGAGAATACTGCGGACCGACATAGCGCCGTTTTCCCACATCATAATAAGTTGCCTTACGGCTTTCATCGCGGTGCCTCCAGGTCGGCGTATGCCGTATGCTCGGCGCGGAGCTGTTTCGCGGCGTGTCCCAAGTCTTGGGCTTGTGCACAGCGCTCAGCGTCGGACCGGCCCCCATCTACCAACCCGTCAAGCAGGCGCACCATGCGCCGGGCGCGCATGGCAAGATCAAAGTCGTGCGTAACCAGCACCACGGTAACCCCCTCGGCGTTCAGCTCCTCGAACAGCGCCATGATCTCTTCTCCGGTTGTGGTGTCGAGCGCGCCGGTGGGTTCGTCTGCCAGGATGACCGACGGGTTTCCAACCAGTGCGCGCGCTATCGCCACCCGCTGTCGCTGCCCGCCGGATAGCTCGGTCGGCAGATGATCCATGCGGTCATCAAGACCTACGCGGCTGAGCATCTCGGCGGCCATGCTCCGTCGTCTGCGGGCGCCGGTTCCACGATAAACCAGCGGCAGCTCTACGTTTTCCAGTGCCGTAGCGCGTGCGAGCACGTTGAACGTTTGGAATACGAACCCCACATGGCGATTGCGTACCTCGGAGAGCTCGTCGCGAGTCAGGTCGCTCACTTCTTCGCCCGCGAGGAAATAGCTCCCGCTGTCGGGCGTATCAAGGCAGCCTATGATGTTCATCAAGGTCGACTTGCCCGACCCACTCGGACCCATGATCGCGATATACTCGCCGGCCTCTATGTGTAATGAGACGCCGCCGAGCGCGGTAACGATCGTCGGACCCATGTCGTACTGCTTGTAAATCTCGTTGAGCGCGATCATCGCGTGCCTCCGCCTCCGCCGCCGGAGCCTGCGCCTCCGCCGGTGCCTCCGCCGGCCGGGCTACCGGGAACCGACATAGGAATAGCCTCCGGCTGCTGGGATGCCTCTGCCGGCGCCGCGCCGGGCAGAACGCCGGCGCCGTCCGGCAGTTTCACGAGCTCGCCGGCCTGGAGCCCGTCAAGGACTACGATATTGGCGCCGTCGTTAGCGCCGGTCTCTACACGGCGCGTCTCGGTTTCGTCGGCTTTAACGACTTCAACGTAGCTGCGGGTGCGCACCGTGGATACCGCGCCGGCCGGGATCACAATGCCGCTGTCGCGCGCAAGCTGCACCACGAGATCGGTACTCATTCCGGGTTTCAGTCGCCCCTCAGGGTTATCTGCGGTGGCAGTGACGCGAAAAACCGGGATGTTGTTTACAATCTCAGCCTCCGGACTGATGCTCTCAACCCGAGCGCGCAGATTGTCGTCACCGAGCAGGTCGCTACGAATGCTCACCGGCAGACCCACCGCTACCCGCCCGATGTCGTACTCGTCGATCTCAGCGCGAAACCGCAGGCGCGAGAGGTCCCCAAAACTGAGCAGTGTTGAGTTCTGTCCGACCCGGTCGCCCTCGTTCATCTCTAACCTCAACACGGTGCCGTCAAAAGGTGCGCGCTGTATCTGGCCGTCGAGCTCGTCTTCGGCGGTCTCAAGCTCAATGCGAGCGCGCTCTACGGCCAGCTCGGCCGAACGGAGCGCATATTGGGCTTCTGTCGCCTGCTCGCGCGCGCTCAGCACCTGCTCGCGAGACACCGCGCCGGTCACCAGTAGCGCCTCACGCTCGCGCAGCACTCGCTCGGCTTTGGCGAGGTCGGCGCTCGCGCGGTCACGTTTGATCTCGGCGTCGGTGAGGCTAATTCGCGCGAGCGCTACGCTGCGTTCGAACTCCGCTGCGGCGAACCGCACAAGCGGTTGGCCGGCAGCGACTTCATCGCCTTCTTGTGCGGCCCAGGCAACTGTACCGCCCACGGCGGCCCGCAACGTGCGCACGCGGTAGGGCTCGGCAACAGCCGGACTCTCTACGGTCACTGCCACGGCGCCTTCAACGGCTTCGGCAGTCTCAATCTTCTTCTCATCCGACTCCGGGCCCTCGACCGCGAACGGCTGGTGGTATGCGAACCACCCGCCCGCTGAGAGAAGCGCTGCGGCCAGCAACATGCCGAAGCGTTTGCGGTTTCTCCGTCGGGTCGGCTTTCCGGTTCGTGTATTTGTGTTCATAGGGAACCTCCGAATAGTGTGTCGCGCAGCGTTTCAGGGAGCGCTTCCGGCGTATGCGCTGCGGCAACGTATCTCAGTCTTTCGCCGGCCAAGGATATCTCGGCCTCGGTACGCGCAAAGCGCGCCCGCGCGAGGGCAGCCGCAGCGGCTTCGAGGTCGCCGGGCTCGGCAGCGCCTATGTTCTCTCGTGCTAGGGCCGCCGCGTGTGACGCCTCGGCACGTTCCTCGGCTTGGCGAGCCAGCTCAAGCTTGGCCTCGGCAGCCGATATTCGGCGGTGCCGTGAATGGACCTCCGCCTCGACCGCACGCTGCAGTGCATCGAGGCGAGCGGCTTCGTATTCGGCGCGGGTACGCGCGACATCTTCCGCGTGCGTGCGTTCGCGCCCTAGGCTCAGCGAAAACACCGCGGAGAAGCTGATGGCGTTCTCATCCGAACGGTTTCGGTTAGATCCGGATTCCGGTTCGCTTCCGATGTCGAAAGCCGGCGGCGTGTATGCCAGTGAAACCGAAGGCGCTCGAAACGAGTATGAGACGGCCCCCGAATGCCCGTCCTCACCCGAGTACGCCACCCGGATGGATGACAAGAGCGGGTCGCGCGGCACACGAGTTCCGGCTTCGGCTGCGTCGAGAACCGCCGCCTGCTTGACAATACGGGGGTGTGTGACGCCTATCCTGGCGATTGCACTTTCGAGCTCCGGAACGGTCAGGCCGGCGAGGTCCTCGGTCGGCGAGGCAGGCGGCGGAAGCGCTTCCAACAGCGCACCCGGTTCCCAACGCCGCGGAATCTCGGTACCGCTTTGCAGCATTAGCTCGAGCAGGGCGAGCTCGGCCTCCATTACTCCGTCTTCCACGGCCTGTTCTGCCTCGCGCAGCTCCTCGCGGATCGCGAGCAGATCGATCAGCGAGACTTCTCCGCTGGTGTAGCGCGCTTCTTTGGCGTTTATGCGGATGCGGACGGCTTTTCGCTCGTGCTCGAGCACCGCGAGCTCGGCGTGTCTGAGATAGGCGGCGACGTAGGCGGAATGCAGCGATACTACGGTGTCAAGCAGCGCCTCTCGAAGCTCGGCTTCGGCGCCGGCGGTTCGGCTCAGGGCTTGCTCCATTCGCAATCGCTCGGCAGCGTTGAGGCCGGTGGGTATTGTAGCTTCAAAGGTGGTGCTGAGCTCGTGATACGGATCACGGTCGTCATCGGGCACCCACGACGTCTCCCAAGAGGGGATCAGCGACAACGAAAGATCACCACGGTATCCCAGCGCCACCGCCTCGGCCCGGGCTGTCTCGTATGCAGCCCGCGCGGCGACAACATCGGCGCCGGTTGCGGCGGTCTTCAGTACGGCGCTTAAGTTGCCCGGCGCCTCGGCCGGAACGCTGGGTCCCAAGCCGACGAGGATTAGCGCTGAGGCCAGTTGGAGCGCGCGTCTTGCGCGGCTTCTGTAGAACGTCGGCGTCTTCATGGGGTTACGGTTACCGTATTGTCAAGGAGGAACAACGGAGACACAGTGAAGATTGGATGAAGTTCGCCCTCACCAGCTGCAGAGTGAAACAGCTGCAGAGTGAAACCTCTAGGCTTAAGCTGACAAGACTGGTCCGAAGCTTGTGGCGCGGGGGATCGCGCGAATGGCTGCCGGTGCGAACGCCTTCACATGATCTTCACACGCGCTCCCTACCGTTTCCACACCGGCACGACACTATGTGAAGAGTCGTAGTATAGTTGGAGGAGTAATGGCGCGCGTGTTTGTGGTAGAGGACAACGAAGGTCTCCGCGAGACGATTGTATCGTATTTGCGGCTCGAGCAGCATGACGTTGTGGCGTTTGCGCGGCTTTCCGGGCTCAAGGAAGCGGTGCGAATGCAGCCCCCCGATGTAATTATCCTCGACGTAATGCTGCCCGACGGGGATGGGTTCCTGTTCGCTAGAACGCTGCGCGTGTTTTCTTCCGCCCCGATCATCTTCTTGACCGCGCGTATTTCCGAGTCCGACCGAATCACGGGGTTCGAGGTGGGCGGAGACGACTACGTGGTGAAGCCTTTCTCAAACAAAGAGCTGATGCTGCGTGTGCAGGCGGTGTTGCGCCGGTCGCAGGCAACACACACCGACAGTGCCGCTCTGCGGCGATGGAGGCTTGAGCACAACGGTGCCGAGCATGAGCTTGAGTTGTACGAAGCCGGTCACATCTGCCGGCACAACGGTGCCGAGGTCACGCTGACCGCTGCAGAGTGGAAGATACTCAATCATCTTTCCGAGAACGCCGCAATCGTCGTTTCGCGTGAGCGCTTGCTCGGGGTCTGTCTCGATTATCTCGCAGAGGGGTCCGAGCGCACGATCGATACGCACATTAAGAACATCCGTACCAAGCTCGGCAAGGTCCCCTGGATAGATACTGTGCGGGGCTTTGGCTACCGGTTCGTTGGTCGCGAAGAGCGGGAAAAGACCAATGCGTAGCCTGTTTCGCCGTACCTTCATTGCGTTCCTCGCCAGTTTCGCCGTGCTGCTGGTGGTGCTCGCCGGTGCCCTGATCGCCGGTTATAACCATTCACTTTCAACTTGGAGCGCCCGTCGTGTGCTCATGATCGAAGAATCGGCACGCCGGATTCTCAGAGGCGCCGACGAGGCTGAACAAACGGTGCCGCAGGATGTTCCGGTGTTTGTTTATGACCGCCGCGGTACTTTGGTTGCCTCCAATCGTGGTGTCGGCCGCCGGCGGGAAGGTGATGAGGATCGTATTCCGGTGCACGAAAACGGCACCCTGCTGGGATACTTCTCGGTTGGTACAACCGCCTTTCGCAACGACGCGGCCAATCGCGCCCTGGCTCACTCGTTGGTCCGTGCTGCCGCCGCGGGCGCGCTGGCTGCGTTCGGTGCCGCGGTGGTGATGGCCTGGGGCTTCGCGCGCTCGCTCACGAGCCCTGCGGCGCGGGTCGCTGCAGGCATAGACTCCATCGCGTACGGTGCGCCGGCGGCGCCGATCCCGGAAGAGGGTGCCGAGGAAGTGGTGCGAATCGCACGTGCGGCGAATACGCTCGCGGTGCGTCTGTCCGACGAACGCCGCCTGCGCGCCCAATGGGCGCAGGACGTTACCCACGACCTGCGCACACCAATTGCGTCGATTCGCGCTCAACTGGAGGCCATCGTCGACGGCGTATATCGCGCCGACGCCGGCACGGTTAAGACGACGCTCTCCGAGCTCGGCCGGGTGGAGCGCCTGATTGGCGATCTCGAGGAGCTTATGCAGCTCGAGCAGCCGGACGCGCGGATAGACGTAACCACGTTCTCGGCCGAGGGTTTTGTGCAGACGCTCAGGCAGCGTTTCGGCCACGAGATCGCAAAGAAAGGGATCCGCTGGGAGCCTGAGCTGCGAACGGAAGCGATTAGTGCCGATGAAGCGCTCTTGTATCGCGCGGTCTCGAACGTCGTGAGCAATGCCGTCCGGCATGCGCCGACCGGCGGGCGGGTACGCCTGCTGGTCACGAATCTGCCGGAAAGGGGGCTGCAGCTAGCGGTGACGAACGAAGGCCCGCCGATTCCGCCTGCAGAGCTCGATCATCTATTCGAGCGGCTGTATCGCGGTGAGTACGCGCGCAACACTGAAGGCTCGGGATTAGGTCTCACGATTGCCCGGCGTATCGTCCTGCTGCACAACGGCAGAATCGAGGTTGCGAGCACTGCGGCCGAAGGAACAACGGTCTCGATTGTGCTACCGCAGTAGTAGCGAGGTAGCACTTCGGGGGGAGGGGGGCAGCGGTCCACCGCCGAGCCCTGTGATTGCAGGGTTCGGCGCCGGCCGGCGCGAGCTACGCCGAATCATGCAAACTCACGTACTCTTCACATTTGCTCCACGGCCGTCACACCCGAGAAGCCTACAGTATGTGCAGAATTAGTTGAGGAGGTACGAAAATGCGTACACAGACAATACTGATCGCGACGATAATGGCCGCGGCAGTGACTTTTGGGGTGTTCGGCCACAATGCGCGGACGATTGGGCGCGATGTCGCTCGCGACGGGCAGGCCGTCGACGTGAGCGGAAGTCTCGACTATCGGGACGACGAGTGGTTTGTCGACACCGATGAGGGGAGCTACCAATTGATGATGGGACGCTACGGCCATGAGAAGGATCTCCCGCTTGCCGACGGCGCTGCCGCTGAGGTGCGAGGCTTCTCGATCCCGGACTACATCGCGCCGATGACCCTTGCAACCGGCGGTGAACTCGAGGGGTTCTGGCACGAGGCGCGCTACCCGTTGTGGGCGGGCTCCGGTGAGCGGCGCAACGCGGTAAGCGAGCCGCGAGCTGAGCGCGTCGATGACGCTCGTGGGCTGGCCTTGGACCGTAAGCCGCTCGACGGGCGCGACGATGCACCACGCACCCAGGCCCGTGAGCATGTGCGATCGCGAGCGGAGATTGAGCGTGACGAGGAAGAGACCTTTGAACGCGCCCGGCGTGATCGTGCTCCGTCGCGAGGCAGCCGCAGATAGACACGCCCATCGGAATAGTCCAATTCGCATGTCACTCAGTATAGAGGCCGCTCACAGGAGCGGCCTCTGCTGCGTTTCTCCCCGGCGTTTCGCCTGGAAATTTGACCCAAGCGGTCGAAAGCATACAATCAGAGTATGGGGGAACAGCCTTTATGCGCCGGCATTCACGAGTTCGACACCGAGGTTGGGTAGAATGCGCGACAGAAAATGGGCAACTGCGAGCGCGCAGCATTGATATCAGCAGGTCGGGAATGCGGATTGAGCTTCCGAAGAAGGCCAAGCCGCAGTCGGTTAGCTTCAACCTTCCCGGAAGTGAACAGCAGCTTCAGATACCGGTGCGCGCGGTTCGCCGTACCGGCGATGCCGGGCAAGGAGAGGGTAATCAGACCGCGCTGGAGTTCAATTTCCGAACCGACCGGGAGCGCGAGTTCGTCACTGAGTTTATCCGAGCGGCGTTCGTGCGGCACGGCGAGCATGCGGGCGCCTTCGATGCACGCAAACTGCCTCGGGTGGACTGTAGTATTACCCCGGTAGAATGCCGGCGGGGCGATCTACGGGTCCGGAGTATCGATAACATCTCCACCGAGGGTCTGCAGCTCCGGTTCGCGGGAACGCTGCGAGTTGACGAGACGCTGGACCTACGGTTCCGGCTCCCGGGCGACCAGCGCTCAATTGTGGTGGGCGCGCAGGTGGTGCACGTGCACAGCGAACGATTCGCGGAGTATTCGACCGCCGGCCTCAACATATCCCGCGTCAATGAAATAGACGCGGCGCGACTGCGCAACTTCGTGGTAGCGCAGAGCTCCGGAGCCGCTCTACGCGCGATATTCGAGCGCATAGTATATCGTGCCGAGTATGAGGCCGACTACTCGGTAGCAACGGAGGACGCCGCTGCCTTGCTGCGCAGCGCCTGCGTACTCGGCCGTTGCCTACAACTCATGTTGGAGGGCGACCAGCGGGTGGTGCATACCGAGTTGCTTTCGGCGCGGCCTGCGTTGATGATTCCGCGTGACGCCTTTTCCGAGCGTGACCCGCTTGATCAGGGGGTTCGCCTGTACGGCGGCTTGAGTGTCGACGGCGGAAGCTTCTTTTTCAAGACGGTGGTCTCGGCGGTGAGGGAGGATACCGTTGAGTTGGTTATGCCGGAACAGCTCTACCGCTCTGAGAAACGCGGCGCTCATCGCGATCGTCCGGCCGGTAGCGGAACGCGGGTAAGCGTTGAGCTTGACCGGCTTCCCGGGCGGCAGTTCATCGGCCGGTTGCTGGACAGCAGCACAAGAGGCTTGCGGTGCGTGTTTCACGTAGCCGAAGGCGTGCACGAGTTTCTGGAGATCGGTGCGGGGCTGCGCTTCGACACCGGTGCCGGAAGACGGAGGGGCGAGCTCCGGCACGCAACAATACAGGCCGGCCCGGAGGGCAAGCAAGCCATCATCGGAATAGAGTCCGGTGTTGAACGCGGCAATCCAATGATTCGCAGCGTAAGTGAAAGAGAATGGCAGCTCTTGAAGCAGGCGGGGGCGAGCGCTCCGTTGGGCGACGCCGCGGTTGCCCGTCTGGTGACGTACTACGACCGCCAAGGTCGGCCGATCAAAGCGCTTATCAACGCTACCGGATTCGGACGCTCGGCGCCGGTAGTGATTCTTCCGCCGGCGTTTGGTAAGAAGAAGGAGGCGCTGGCGCCGCTCGCGGCGGTACTCACCGCGACGTTTGCCCGCTACGGTCGAGACCTGGTCACCATTCGATACGACGGCATCGACCGGCCCGGTGAAAGCTACTCGAGCGTGAACGAGGAGGAACGCGGCTGCGATATGCTTCGCTTCAGCATTTCGCAGGGCTTACGTGATCTTCAGACCACCATAGAGTTTGCCGGTAGCACTGATCTGTTCCAAGCACTCGGGGTAGTGCCGGTCACCTTCAGCATGTCGGCGCTAGAGGGTCGCAAGGTTGCCTTGGATCCGCGGAACGCCGAGCGCATCGTGGGTTGGGTGAGTGTGATGGGGGTTGCCGCCGGGCAACCGGCGCTTGTAAACACCCTCGGCGGTGTAGACCCGGTTGGTAACTTCAAGCTCGGTGTCCCCATGGGTATCTGTGGTCTCTTGGGTCATTTGGTGAACCTTGACGTGATTGCCGAGGACTTGGTGGAGCATGGGTACGCCACTGTTTCGGACGCGCGCGCCGATATGGCGGATGTTCGCGTGCCGGTGTTGTGGATCTACGGGGAGCACGACAAATGGGTAACCGCCGATGACGTGGTCGATATTATGAGCATTGCAGCCCCGGCGCAGCGCGAGGTAATCTGCATTCCCGCCGGTCATAACCTACGCACAAGTGATGACGCGATTGCCACCTTCTCCCTGATTGCGACACGCATTTTTGCCGGTCTTCACCGGGAAACGGTTGAAGCGGTGCACCCGAATCGGGAGGAACTGCTGGAGCTGGTAACCCGTGAGCGCGAGCGGCTTGAGCAAAAGCACGTGCTTGATCCCGGCACTTATTGGGAGCGCTATCTCATCGGGGCCGGCGATAGCGGTGGGGGCTACGACGTATATCGTAATATTGGACCGTTTCGGCGCTTTCTTGATCGCGAGGTAGAGCTCGCGGCGGTGACGGCAGGGGCGCGCGTTGCCGACATCGGCTGTGGAACAGGACTGTTCCTCGAACGATTGCTGACCGACCTCGTGCAACGCAGCCCAAACCCGCCGGTGGCAGTTACGGCGCTTGATCTTGTTCCCGCAGCGCTTGAAAGTGCGCGGGAAAAGGCGGATGCGGTGCTCGAGGACTGCTCGTGCTTACCGTGTAGTCTACACTTTGAGGTTGGCGACTTCGAACCGAGCCGTTTCGTTCCGTTTATCCGCATGCGCGATAACGCGACGGTTGATCCCGAGTACCTTCGAGGAAAGGTTGAGGGCTTGACGAACGTGCACCTTGACTGCCTGCTTGCCTGCGCGCGGCCTGAGCTCGAGGCTGCGGTGCGCGGTGAGCCGCTTGATGAGATGCTGCGCTCCAAGGTGCTTGATCGCTGCGGCGCCGACGCGGGCGCAGTAATCGCCGATCTCAACCTCGCGGCGCGGGTGGTACGCGGGCGCGTGAATCCCGAGGACTTTCTCGGCGCGCAGCAGAGCGAGAGTAACGCCGGCACACCCGCGCAGCATTTCAGAGAACCGGAGCTCAGCAGCTTACGGGCCGAGAACTTGCGGTTTCACTCGCTGCGATTCGGCCGCGGCCCGGTGTTCGCGGAACCGCTGTTTCCGCACGGCGTGTTCGACGTGGTGGTTGCGAGCCTTTTCATCTCCTACCTCTTCAATCCCCAGTATGCGGTTGAAGAGCTTTGGCGTCTGCTCGCACCGGGCGGGCGAATCGTGATTTCCAGTATGCGGCCTGACAGCGATATTTCGACCATTTTCACCGAATACATTGCCGAGCTGACCGCGCGGTACAGCGAACGCAACGGCGGGACCGAGGATGATCTCGCTCATGCTCGCGAGATGCTGAACGAGGCCGCCGGTCTATTCGAGCTCGAAGAGGAGGGATATTTTCGTTTCTATACCGCTGAGGAACTGGCTGCGCTGTTGCAGAATGCCGGCTTCGTGATCGAGCACAGTGAAGCTGCGATGGGTGAACCGCCTCAGGCAGTGGTGGTTGTCGGGGTGAAGCCGTGAGCTTGGCGGGTGAGTTGGTTGCACGCGCGGCTGCTCGCGAGGCCGCACCTGTTTTCGTGGAGTACGGTGCGAAAGAGCACCGCAGCGTCTGGACCGGCGCCGAGTTCGTGCGGCTCGTACATCGCGTGGGGTGCAGCCTCGATGAGAGCGGCGTTGAGCCGGGGATGCGCGTCGCCGTGTTTTTGCATAATTCCGCGTTTTACGCCGCTACGATTATCGCGCTGCTCTCGCGTGACACAGTCTTTGCTCCGCTGAAGCTCGACTACCGCGCACTGGAGCTATCCGCGATTTTCCGGGATTTGCAGCCGCACGCGCTGATTACCGAGTCCGCTCATCGCGAACACCTTGCACCCTACTGCGGAGACCGAATCGTACTCATTCGCGACGGTAACAAACTTGGACGGTCGGAGGATTCATGGTCCTCGTATCGACCGAATCCTGCCTCGCCCGCCTCACCCTTGGGACCGCCGCCTGCGGGTACAACGGCGGTAGCCGACGGCACGGCCTCGATAAACTTCACCTACCGGGGACACGGCTATCCGCTCGGCGCGGTGGTTTCACAGGCGCAGTATCGCCACGGCGCGGAAGTCTTGGCCGGCTGCATTGATGCGGCGCGGTGTCGCACGATGCTGGTGGTACTGCCGATGGCACACATCTACGGCCTGGTTGCGTGTGTGTTTCTGCCTCTGCTGTACGACATCACTGCAGTGTTGTGTCACAGCATGCATCCACGGCGTCTGCACCGTATCATTACGGCCGAGGCGGTTGATTTCTTGCCTGTTGTTCCCGAGATCGCTGAACTGTTGGCTCGGTTTCCTCCGTCCGATACATCAGGGATAGGTGTCGAGCTTCTGGTCACCGGCGGCAGTCGTTTAACCGTCGAGCAGTATCAGAGGTTCCGTGCCACCCTTGCTCATGAGGTCTTGAACGGCTACGGACTAACCGAGTGCACGCCGGCGAGTTTGAATCTGCGCGGCCGGGCGCGTTCAGGAACGGACGGGCCGCCGGTTTCGGGTCTGGAGGTCAAGCTTGCAGAAGAGGACGGCGAGCTGCTGATACGAGGCGCCGGGGTTAGTCGCGGGTACTACCGTAGACCGGCGGAGACCGACGCTGCGCTGAGCCCGGAAGGCTGGTTTCACACCGGAGATGTCTTTCGCCTGGCTGACGGCCACCTGTGCTTCGCGCGCGAGCGAAAAGCTACGCGTAAGGTTAATGGGCTTATGGTTGACCTCGCGGAAGTGCGCACGGCAATTCTCCGTCACCCGAGAGTATATGAGGTCAAGGTGGCGCTCGACGGCAACAGACTGCGGGCTGTGGTAACAACGGACAGCGGCAGTGCGAAAGCCGCAATACCCACTGCCGGCCAGCTGCGGGAGTATCTCGGCGAACGGTTAGCGGGGTACAAAATTCCCCAAGGTATTGAGCTTACAGGACGATAAGTGATGTAGGGTATAAGACAAGTGCAAGAGAACGTACGCGAGACGATTCGTAAGGTATTCTCCGAGGTCTGCAAAGTGCGGGTAGAGCAACTGCATGACGATGTGCGGGTTCGGGAAGAGCTGGGGATCGACAGCTTGCTCGGTCTTCAGCTGCTTGCCGCTTGCGAGCAGAAACTTGGTGTTGAGGTAGATGAAGAAGCCTGCGCCGAGCTGGAGACCATCGGCGAGTTTATCGAGTACTTTGAAGCGCCTACTAAGCGTTGAAGTGGACTGATGCATGCAGCGGGATGATAAACGCGCGATTGAAGACGGCTTTCGCAACGAATCTATAGAAAAAGCTGCGCGCGACGTGCGTTTCGCGGCCATCCCGGCTGCGGTGCTGATCGCGCTCTTCTCGGTGCTCGACTATGTCGCCTATCCGAGCCTGTTCACAACCTTTTTGGCCCTCCGTTCGGCTGCAGTAGTTACCACCATAGCGATTTTTTTTGCCGTTGAGACATCGTTCGGACGGCGTTATGCGCGCGAGCTCGGTATCGCGGCCTACGTTATTTGGGCGACCTCGATCGTCGCGATGGTGCATCTCGCCGGAGGCTATAGCAGCCCGTATTACGCCGGGATCAATCTTGTCTTGATCGTGTTTCTCTTCATGCTGCCGCTCGACGTCAAGCGCACGGCGATCGTGTGCCTTATCGTATACATTTCTTTTCTCGTACCGGTGTTCATGACCGGTGGCGTAACCAACTACCGAGCGTTTGTGAACAACAACTTCTTCTTGGTATCCACCATCATCCTGGTGATCATCAGCTCTTACCTCTCAACGGAAATGAGACGGCGGGAGTTTGTCGCGCGCTATCGCCTGGCGCGTGCAAATGAGGACTTGACCGAGCTCGACACGCTGAAGTCCCAGTTCTTCGCGAATATCAGTCACGAGGTGAGAACCCCGTTAACTTCGATTATCGGGCCGGTCTATAGCCTGTACGAGGGTGATGTCGGCGAGTTGGAGCCGGATCAACTTGCGCTGGTTGCTCAGGTCTACCGGAATGCGCTGCGGTTGCTCGATATGATCAACCAGATGTTGGACTTCGCCAAATTCGAAGCCGGTAGAATGCGCCTGCGCCTGTCTCGCACCAGTGTTCTCGAAGCGGTGAAAGGGGTGGTTTCGGCATTCAGCGATGTGGCGGACCGCAAAGGTCTAAAGCTCAGCTACCATGTGGCGAATGAGGTCCCGAACGTATATTTGGACCGCGAGAAGCTTGAACGGATCCTCACCAACCTCGTGCGGAACGCGATCAAGTTCACACCGGCCGGCTGCGTTACCGTGCAGCTCTCGGCCGACGAGGAGTTCATAGAGATCGCGATTGCCGACACCGGTGAAGGAATCTCAGGGGAGCACTTAGAGAAGATCTTCGAACGGTTCCGGCAGGTGGACGGGTCGCTTACGAGACGTTACGAAGGCACCGGTCTTGGGCTCGCGATCGTCAAGGAAGCGGTGGACATGCAGCACGGCACCATATCGGTCGCGAGCCACGTGGGGCGCGGCAGCACTTTCAGCTTGCGATTGCCGATAGACCTGGAGAAACGCGAGCCGGACGCGGATATTGAGCGTCGCAGCGGTGACCGGCGTCAGTCCGACCGCCCGTTCGAGGGGGAGGATCGCCGGCGCGGACCGCGGCGGTTTGATGACGCTACCGGTATGACGGTATACAACATGGTATTCTCAGATGCGGCGTCCTCACCAAAATGCTTTTCGGCACAGATGAGTGGAGCCGGAGACGCCGGAGATGGTGTGCGGGTGCTGTACGTGGAGGATAACGACGATCTCCGCGAGTATGTAGCTACCATGCTCGCGCGGCTGGGCCATTACGTACACGTGGCGGCGGACGGGCAAGCCGGGTGGGATTGGTTGGAACAGCAGGAGCACGAGCTTCCCGACGTGGTGGTTTCGGATATCATGATGCCCCGTATGGATGGTTATGACTTACTCGCGGCGATTAAATCGGCCGAGCGCACCGCCGCTATTCCGGTGATCCTGACGACCGCCAAGTTCGAGGTCGATGCGCGTATCGAAGGGCTTGAAACCGGCGCGGACGACTACTTGGCAAAACCCATAATCATCCGCGAACTGGATGCGCGGATCAGAAACCTCGTGGCCACTCGGCGACTGCACGAAGCGTCGGTCCGGGCCGAAGAACTGGAGGCGCGCATGAACGAATTATCGCTGAGCTTTTCTCAGTCTCTGGAGCTCAAGGACCGCTATACAGCCGGGCACGCTATCGATGTGTTGACCTACGGTACAATTATCGCCGAGGAGCTGGGTATCGAAGTCGATACCAGTGTTCGCGAGGCGTTGCTGCTGCACGATATCGGCAAGATCGGAATTCCGGATCGGGTGCTGTTCAAGCGGGGCAAACTGACCCAAGACGAATGGGAGACTATGAAGACACACTCTCAGCTCGGCGCCGATCTACTGCAGAAGTTCGATCATTTTCGGCCCGTAGCTGAGGTCATTCTGGCGCATCAAGAGCGATACGACGGTACCGGATATCCTCGTGGGCTGGCCGGAGAAGAGATCCCGCTCGTTGCGCGGATTATCAGCGTTGCCGATGCCTGGCATGCTATGACTGAAGACCGCCTGTATCGGCCGGCGCTCAGCCAGCGGGAGGCTCTGCTGGAGCTGCTCACAAACAAATGTACTCAGTTCGACCCCGACGTAGTGGAGGCATTGATCGACGGGCTGGCCAAACGCGATATGATAGACCACGACCAGCTCGCAGAGGCCCGCGATGCCGCCAACGCACGCGCCGTTTAGACAGCCTCCCGGCTGTACACCCCGCCGCGCAGAACTGCCGAACCGGTTCCAGTTGTGAGGTCTTGGCTGCGGTTGATCGGAATCAGGGGCGGGGCTCGATGGTGGGGACCGCACCGTAGGCACATTCGCGGGCACGCAGCATGTCGAACAGCACCGCGTTCAGCGGCGCGGGAATGCCGAACTCTTCGGCGAGCCGTAACACCGTCCCGGCGAGCATTTCCACCTCGGTCTTCCGCTCAGCTTCAATATCCTGCAGCATCGACGGTTTTCCGTCGCTTGCAAGACTCTGCATGATTTCGTGCCATTTCTCGACGTCCGCGGGCCCCACATCGATGTTCTGTTTACGGGCGAGCGTTACCACCTCGAGCATCGCGCTGTCCATCAAGCGCATCGCGTACGTGTTTTCACGAAACCTACCGAAGGGTAAGCCTAGGACAGCGGCAACCTGGTTGATTCCGACATTGATCATGAACTTCCACCACAGGACGCGCAGCATGTCTTTGGGAACTTCGAGCTTGAGTCCGCAACGCTCGAACAACTCTGCTACAGCGCGCACTGCGGAGTCGGCGGGGTCGTTCTCCGCGCGGCCGATGAAGAGCGTGCCCTGCGAGCTATAGGTGATGCGGTTGCCGGTGCGCAACGCATCGATCCCGAGCGCTACACCGTACAGTATGCGGTGCCGCCCGTAACGCTCGGCAAGGCGCTCTTCGCTGTCAATGCCGTTGAGCACCGACAGGATGAGAGTGTCAGGCCCTACAGCCGGCGCCATCTCGTCGATGGCCTGAGTGAGCTGGGGGTGTTTGACCGCTACGATCACCAGGTCAAACGGGTCGATGTTGCGTTCCAGGTGATCTACACGCACGGGTACCGGTTGGGCGTTCAAGATCACGCCGTCGCGCTGCAGGCGCTCGGCTCGCCGGCCGGCCGCAAGAAACGCCACCTCCAGGTCGGTAACAGTGTTCAACTGTGCCGCGTAAACCACGCCGAGGCCGCCGGCCCCGACAACACCTACGCGCCTGATTTCGTGTGCACGCATACGCTGGTTGCTCATACCGGTACTATATGCTGTTGTGAGCGTTTCTGAAAGATGCGTCGATCTACGCGCTGCCGTCTTATATCCCGATCTGGTTCCCGATGTGTTCGCCCGCACGATGCCGGTGCCGTTCTCGCGCCCCGCGGCCGCTCAGGGTTGCGCGCATGTGCGCAACAGGTATAGGCTTGGGGCGTCGCACGAAACCACATGCGATCAGACCTCGATACAGCGCAATAGGAGTAGACGCACGTGAACATTGTTGTGCTCGACGGATATACCCTGAATCCCGGCGACAATCCCTGGACCCCGATAGAACGCCTCGGCACGCTCACGGTCCACGATCGTACGCCGGCGGATCAGGTCGTGACTCGCGCGAGGGATGCGGAGATCGTACTCACGAACAGAACACCGCTTACGCGTGAGACCATTGACGCGCTGCCGAAACTGCGGCTTATCGGCGTCCTCGCAACCGGCTGCGATGTCGTTGATGTAACGGCCGCGCGTGCGAGGGGCATACCGGTCTCGAATGTCCCGGTGTACGCCACCGATTCAGTAGCCGAGTACGTATTCGCCGTGATTACCAACTACTTCCGGCAGCCCGCGCTGCACTCTGAGCTGGTCAAGGCCGGGCAATGGCAGAAGAGCGGGGACTTCTCGTTCTGGAGGACTCCACTCACTGAGCTCGCCGGCAAGACGATCGGTATTGTTGGGTTTGGGCGCATCGGTCGAAGGGTGGGCGAGCTTGCACGCGCTTTCAAGATGAGAGTGCTGGCGCACGAGATCGGTCACATGGCTCCCTCGAGCTATGAAGTGGGGTGGTCCGAGCTTGAGGAGCTTGTCTCCGAGAGTGATGTAGTGACGTTTCACTGCAACCAGACGCCGCAGAATACCGGCATCGTCAACAAGGCGCTGCTGGCTTACATGAAACCAACGGCCCTGCTGATAAACACCGCACGCGGCGAGCTCGTGCAGGAGCAGGATCTTGCGGATGCGCTAAATGAGGGCGTGATCGGCGCCGCCGCGGTTGACGTGGTATCGGAAGAGCCGATCGCGGAAGGCAATCCGCTGTTGCACGCGCGCAACGTCGTCATTACTCCGCATATTGCTTGGGCGGCGCTTGATGCGCGCAAGCGGCTCATGCGTGCGACGTTTGAGAACATCCGCGCGTTTCAGAATGGGGCGCCGATCAACGTAGTGAATTAAGGGTGCACAGCTGCGAGAGCCGCCGTCGTGCTCGACCTTCGCGCGGTGTCCGAGCTCTTACGCGAGTGCACAATCGCCTGGACGCCCCGGAAATCCAACCGGTGCTGAAGGTACAATTGGATTGGAACGGCCGTAGATCGATGCTTTGGGCTCGATCTCGGGCGCGTTCTGTGAGGAGGAACACGATGGGAACGTATCTGGATCAGGTACCCGAAGAGGTACAAGACCACATCAGGCAGATCACCGGCACTTCGGGCCTGCCGAATACCGAGGAGTCTGTGGAGTTGATTGCGCAGGCATGGGTTGAGAAGAAGCGCGTGTTCGAAGAGAAGATCGACATCCTGAAGATGGAGGAGGTCGATGAATTGGGAAGCGACGATGAGCGCGGCGCGCTCGCAATGACGTATTCCGGTTCGGTCTTGAACATTGGACCATTGGTCGGCGGTAAACGCAGTGTTGAGTACGCCAGTATCGGTTTGCGCCGGGATGTGCCCGACACTGCGACGCACGAGCACTCTGAGCTCGCGGCGGACGTTGCGCTCGACGAGCCGGTACGGTTTCAAGTTGGCCCGATTCAAAAGAGCTCGCCGATTCTCAAGCTCGCGGTGATGAGGGAAACGATGGAACCCGAGGCCGAGGAACAAGCACTCAGCGACGCAACGCTCGCTATCACCGAGGAGTTCGTTGAGATCAACAAGACCGTCTCCCGCGAAGGCGCGGTGACAGGACCGGAGAACGAGAGCGGGTCGAACGAGGAGTAGTACTCGCAGGGCACGCGGAGGTATCGACGACATGGCGCGTCTTCCCGGTAAGATCGGCAAGTACAAAGTTGTCTCGCAGGTGGCAACGGGCGGGATGGGTGCGGTGTATAAGGCCGAGCATCCCACTCTTGACCGTTATGTCATCATCAAGAAACTGACACTGCGCGGCGACGCCGCGATTCGCAAGCGCTTTCAACGCGAGGCGCAGCTGATGATGGATTTCAAGAGCGACTACATCGTAGACGTTTACGATCACTTCCGCGAGGGTGCGTACTACCACATTGTCCTGGAGTATGTTGACGGTGTGTCGCTCGACGAGTTGCTGCGCCGCGAGCGCTATCTGCCGGAAGAAATCGCGTTGCTTATTCTGCGTGACACCTGTCGCGCCTTGGCCTACGCACACAAGCGCGGGGTCGTTCACCGCGACATAAAACCGGGCAACATCCTCTTGGCCAATACCGGTCAGGTGAAGCTGGTGGATTTCGGTGTCGCCAGCATCCACGAAGATGTGCACGACAGTCTCACCAAGGAGGGTACTACGCTCGGTACGCCGGCATATATGCCGCCGGAGCAGTTTCACAGCACGCACAGTGTCGACAAACGTGCCGACGTGTACTCGATAGGCGTGATGCTATACGAGATGCTGACCGGCAAGAAGCCCTTTCCGGGCAGCATGACCGCGGAGGCGATTCGGCTCGTTCAGTACGGGAAGTATACGAGCCCTCGTAAGGTGAACCCAAAAATCAGCCGCTTCTCGGCGCGGCTGATACGCAGATGCATGCGTGTTAAGCGCGAACGGCGCTACCAGACGCTGGAGCCGGTGCTGAAGCTGCTGGACAAGCGCCTCGCCTACAAACACGCCGAGGATCCGGCAGTGCGCTTACAACGCTTTGTCGCCGGTTCCTGGCAGCCACCGGTGCGCCCGTCGCAGTTCAAGCGCGTGCTTGCGGTGGCGACGCTGGTATTGGTGGCCGCGGCCGGCGGTCTGGCGGGTTACGCCTACCGCACCGGCTACTACCACGAGATACTGAATCCCGATGAATACGGCGCGGCGACGCTTGCGGTGCGAATTGAGAAAGACGGGCGCGTGCCTGATGATCTGGTGATCCGGGCTTACCTGTTCACCGTCGCCGGCGGTGAGGCCAACACCGAACCCAGACGGGTGGAGGGGTTCAGAGAGCGTCCGGATCAGGAGAGCGCCGATTATCGTGTGGTGGCAAGCGAACGCGTGTATCTTCCCGCCGGGCGGTACCGCGCCAAGATCGAGGCAGGTGATACGGTGTTCTGGCGTTCGTTCAATGTAGCGCCCCGGCGCGAGCAGCGCGAATCGGCGCGGTGGGCGGGCGGCCGGGTAGTAGGTGTGCTGCTTGCCACGCCTGCTCCGGCGCCGTTGCGGGCGCAGGTGCGGGTGATCGACGCACAGACCGGCAGGCGTATGCTCGACGGCTACCGCGTGGAGGTGCGCTTGCGCGGCAGATGGCGCAACATCGACGAGCTCGGGGAGGATCAGCTGACGAGCGGATCGGCCTATAGATTCCGGGTCTCGGCCGACGGCTACCAAGCGCAGGAGTACAATCTGCGGTTTGAGCCTCATCAGTCCCAACTGGTGTTACACGCGGAGCTGGAGCCGGCCTCCGAGCTGTAGCCCCGCCGGGAGGAGCAAGCACGATGACACTGTTCTGGAAGCGATTGATCATTTGCGGACTCGGGGTGCTGGCCGGCTTGGTGGTCTGGCCGGTTATGGAGCTCTTTGTTGCGTCGCAGACCCGGTTTCCGAACTACCTGGTGTTCAGTGTCGCATCCGGGTCGGTGTTCGGATTGCTGCTCGGGCTGTTCCTTGGTACCGCGGAGGGTATCATCGCTGCAAGCGATCGCCGAATCATGATTGGAGCGGCAACCGGAGCGGGGCTGGGTCTACTGGGCGGCGTGCTCGGATTCGTTGTCGGCCAGGCGGTTCTTTTCGTGGTCGGCGAGTCGCTGCTGGTACGCGAAGAGGACCTGCGTGCAGTTGGGTTTCCGTTGGCGCGTGCCCTCGGCTGGGCGGTGCTCGGCTTGTTCGTGGGCGCCACCGAGGGCATTCGCGCATGGTCGCTGCGGAAGGCGGCGATGGGCGTCGCCGGCGGCTTCCTCGGGGGGTTTGTGGGCGGGGCAGTGATAGAGTACGGTAGCGTGCACATGGAGCAAGCGCCGCTGGTACGGTTCGTTGGTCTGATGCTGTTGGGCGCTTCGATTGCGTTGTTCCATGCCTTGATCGAGCGGCAGCTCTCGTTCGGTGTTCTGCGACTCCTGAACGGTCGCTACAAGGGAAAGGAGTTTGTGGTGAATCAGCGCCGCACCGTTGTCGGCAGCGGGCAGGACGCGGACTTCATCTTGAACGGGTACCGCGAGGTGCTCGAGCGCCACGCTCGGCTGCGATATAAGGATCGCGAGTTGTACATAGAGCCGGCCGCCGGCACACAGGCTGCGGCGGTGTTGGTCAACAACCGGCCGGTTGCCGAGCATCGACTCAAGTACGAAGACGTTATCAAGATCGGGAGCGCCAAACTGTTTTTCCGGCACGAATGAGCTTGGCGCGGATAAGGAGCAGGTGAGATGAATACGGTGCGCAAACTCGGCCTGTTGACGGTGCTGGTGTTCTCGGCGCAGGTTCTTTGGGCTGAGGTGAATATCACGCAGATTGATCCCGGTCGGCTCTTAACCAGACAGCAAGTTGATGTTTACGTTGCGGTCACCGACCCGGCCGGGGTGCCCGCCGAGGGGCTTTCGGCGCGGGACTTCCGGCTGTACGAGTCCCCCGACGGAGAACAATTTACTGAGATTCGCTCGTTTGGATTCAGCACGGTTGCCGATCTCGACGCCGGGATCACTTTTTATCTGCTCCTGGACAACTCCGGCAGCATGTACGACACCATCGACGATGAACGCACTGATGACCCGGAAGAGATGCGGATCACGCACGCCAAGCGCGCAACACGAGTGTTCCTTGACAGTGTCGACCACCCGCGCGACCGCATTGGGCTCGCCTCGTTCAATACCTTCTACCGTACGCACTCCGGGCCGATTGAAAGCCGCCTGCAGATTGAGCGGCTGCTCGATGAGATCCGGCGTCCGGGACCCGGCGAAGGATTTACTGAGCTGTACAAAGGCATAATAGAGGCCTCACGAGAGTTGGCCGATGCGCGCGGGCGGAAGGTGTTGATCGTGCTTTCCGACGGTGAGAACTACCCGTTCACGATGCACCGCGGGCAACCGCACCCCGAGTACGGCACCCATGTCTACGAGTATACCGAGAGCATCGAGCAGCTCGAGGAAGACGGCGTGTCGGTGTTTGGCATTCATTTCGGCACCGAGCAGGAAGACAACCTCAATACGATTGCACGGTCGAGCGGGGGACGGGTGTACGACGCCCGCGATGACGCCGAGCTGGCTGATGTCTATGTGGACATCCGCGAGCGCGTGCTGCGCGAGTACGTGCTCTCGTATGCCCCGACAATGGATCCTTCCGAGCGCAAGTACGTTCAGGTTGAGTACGAAGAACGGAAGAGCGACCCGCGGAGCTACTTCGCCGGCACCATCTTGGGCACTGCTCCGGCAGATCTGGGATTCTGGGCGCTGTTGCCGGTGGTGCTTGCGCTCGCGCTGTGGGCCTTGATCCGGCAACTGCGATTGCAGAACAGGCGCTCCGATGCGAACCTGGAGGTGCTGGCCGGCGGGCGCGCGGCAACGCGTATGTTCTCGCTGCCGGAAGGCCGAACCATGATTGGCGGCAGCGACAACGCCGACCTCACGATTCACGGTGCGCCTGAGATGCGGGCGCATCACGCGACGGTGCTGTACAACGCGAAGACCGGCAGGTACCGGGTGGAGAGCGACAGCGAAATCGCGGTCAACAATCAGCCGACCACCAAGCAGGACCTTGAAGCCGGTGACGTGCTGAATATCGGCGGTACCATTGTGGTGTTCGACGAAGGCGCCGCGGACCCGCACAAGACCCCGGACAAAGACGGAGGCAAAGGCGAGGCCAAGGGCAAGAACAAGAAGCAGCTCTAACTACCGCAGCAGCTACGCGTGCAGTACCACCAGCGGCCGTCCCTGCGCGCACTCAAAGTGCTGGTCGGCTTCAGCGAATGCAAACGAAACGCGCGCTAAGCCGCGTGTTCTCGCGAAAAAGCTCTGCTGCGCCAACGGCGAGTTACTGATGCTCTCGGCGGCGATGATCCGGCAAGCGGGCGCTGCGCGAGCAAGCTCTTCAACCAAACGCGTAATGAAGTCTGCGAAGAAGCGAAGCGGGAGAAAGGCTTCGGGGTCTTGCAGCTGAATGCGGTCTATAACGATTGTATTCGCTTCTTCAGAGTAGTCGAGAAGATACACGTTGCCCATCCAGTAGCGCTTGCGAAACATGCGCACGTTGATAAAGTGCGGCGATAGCAGATGGGTGCCGGCGAGATTCGGCCACCAGGTGCAGTCGGCCGAGGTAATCGCCTTGAGAAAGTCGAAGTAATCCTTGGTTGGGTGCAGCGAGATCACGAGTTTCTCGGCAAGATCCGCACTTTCGGTTGAGCCGCGCTTGCGGGGACTGCGGGTTTGCCGGGGTGCGTGCAAGAGTGCGTACAAGCCGTCAATCTCCGGCTGCAGAAAATGGTGCTCGAAAAACGAATGAATGAACCGGTGCTTCTGCAGCGCATTCCGTACGATCCCCTGCACACGCACCACGTCCTTGCTCGGTGCGTGTTCGCGATACAGCTTCAAGGCCCGCTCCACGAGCGCCTCAATGCCCGGCAGCTTATCAGGCGACGCGGCGTCGTTGAGATGGCGAATGAGGTTGGAGCGCACCCCCGATTTGAGACTAGTTCGCGCGGTGGCGCGTTTTGCCTTCTCCAATTGCCGAGCAACAATCGGGCCGGCGATGCTCCGTTTCAGCCGAGCGAGCTTCCCGCAGTGGCGCTCACGAATGGTCTGCAGGTCTCCTCGGAGGTACGTTTCCGGCTCCTTATACAACGTCTCGATCAAGCGCTCGTCGATGCGGCCGCTGTGGGAGTCATAGGCCAAGAGCGTGTAGCAGGTGTTGAGCAGCACGTGCTCTTCGGTCTTATCCTTGGTTTCAATGTAGCGACCGAATGCCGCGGTCAGCTGCTCGAAAAACCGGCGCTGGGTTTGAACAGCCTCCACCAGCGATGGCGCTGCATCGGCGCTCTCGTCCCGCGTGTGCGGATCGCGTGCCAGGAGCCGCGCGATTACGTCGCTGTAGCACAGATTTGGATCGAGCAGGGCGTGACGATGATACATCATACGCAGGCGCCGAAGCGGCTGCAACGGGTCTTCGCCGTCGAGCGCACGCGGCAACGCTCGCCCGGCGTTATCGGCGCGCACCGGCAGCGCGAACAGCGTGAGGTCAATCCGCTTCGGCAGGCGGCCCAGCGAAACCGGCTTCGGAACAGCGTGCGTGTCCACAAACTGCCGGAAGCGCTGCAGGAACTCGGTAGTCTCGGCGGTGAGGTCGGGCCTTTGGCTCAGCATTCCGGCAACTTGCCGTGCCTGCCTGCGTGTCGCCAAAATATACGGTGGTTCCCATGGTCCCGGTAGTTCCACTGCGCCTTCTCAATCGTCAGCGGCGTTCAAACTCAACGCCGAACGCGCGTATGGTAGAAAGGTAGAAGCGCTTGAACTGTGGTGCCCGTTCTTTGCCAACAGGCTCTGTGAACTCAAGCAGCCAGGTACCCATGCGCCAGCGATGACTGCCGGAATAGGTAAGCGGTGCTGGATCCCGGTTAGGACGATGTAGGTACAGCCTGCCGCTTTCGGCAGTGAGCTCGTAGGCAACGTCGAGCTCGCGGTTCGTGAAGCGACCGATGTACGGCTGCATCCAAGCCTCGAGGTGCTCCGCGAAGATGATCTCGCTGATGCGCTTGAGCACGACGCCGGCGTCGAGGTCGGAGCGATTTGAGAAAACCACTACCGAGACCTGCAGTTGCGGGAAGTAACGATAGTCGTGATGAAATCCCATGAAGCGCCCGTCGTGCCCAATGCGTGCCAGCTCGTTCCACCTGTCGAGCTGCAATCCGAAGGCATAATCAACCCGCGAATCTCCAGCGGATTTTCCCGGGCGCACCAACAGTCTGCAGATCTCGGAACCGAGCCCAAGCGGGTCGCCGCTTCGCAGCGTGTCCCAGCGGCTCCAGTCTTCAACGGTGGTGTACAAGCCGCCGGCGCCGTACTCCTGGTAGGTATTGATGTACGCTTGCGCGAAACCGCCGGTGGAATCTGCATTTCGTGTGCGGTAGCCGATTACGCGTTGAGGGATTACGCGCCGGCGGTCGTCGTGGAAATGCGTGTCTTTCATGCCCAGCGGTTCAAATAGGTGTTCGGTCGCGAACGCGTTCAACGATCGGTTGCTGAGGCCTTCCACTACGGCGGCGAGTACTAAGTAGTTACTGTTACTGAACTGGAAGCGTTCGCCCGGATCATGATTCAACGCCCCGGCCCTCGTGATGACCTCCAGATAGTCGTTCAGGTTGAGCGGATCCGCGATACTGAGGTCGGCGAGCTCCAGCAGCTCGATGAAATCAGGCAGCCCAGCGGTGTGGTAGATCAGGTGTTCCACCCGCACATCCTCAGCCCAGTCCGGCCAGCTCTCGAGAATATCACCGACGCGATCGCTCAGCGCGAGGTCGCCGCGGGCGAGCAACACCGCAGCCGCCGCGGCGGTCACTTGCTTGGAAAGCGATGCGGCGTAGAACCGGCTCGACTCGCTGAGTCTTATATCGTGGTCCAAGTTTGCCGAACCTCGGGTGCCGGCGTACAGCATGCGACCGTCGTGAAACACTGCCGCGGCGAGGCCGGGTTCGTCTTGCTCTCCGAGCTCGGCGAGGAGCTCGTTGAGCTGGGAAGCTGCGCCATCCGGCAGGCGAAACTCACGGTG
The DNA here is from genome assembly GCA_003556605.1 of Spirochaetaceae bacterium. Lineage (GTDB taxonomy): Bacteria > Spirochaetota > Spirochaetia > DSM-27196 > SLAA01 > B1Sed10-166. Next base: position 14,142 of record PWQX01000228.1, on the reverse strand, counting down.
GAGCGTAGGAGGTTCCTTTTCGTGCGTGGAGCCGCCGCGCAGCGCCTCCGGTTGGGCAACAAGCAGTGCGGCCGCGGCGCCCAGTGCAACCCACACGCTCCGGCTCAGTCGTGAAGGCGTATCAGGTGTCGTGAACGGACTCATTCGCGATAACTCACTCACTCGGGCTCACCCGCTCAAACGGTCGAGTTCCCGCGGCGGCGGTATGCACCATCAATCGGTCATAGGTCCCATCGCCGCCGCGCTCGAAGGTTACGAGCCAGTTCTGGAATGAGAACCGGTTGCCGCCGTGCCACTCAAGCGGCGCGCGCGGCGAGCGCGGGCGGTAAACGTACAGCGCTCCGGCTTCTAGTGCGATCTCGTAACGCGTGCCGTACCACGGCTCTTCATAGACGCCGGTGAACGCCGTGAGCTGTTGCTCGTAATGGTGCTCGAATACGATGTCGGCGGTACGGCGCAGAAGGCGTGTGGGATCTATACCTGCGGAATTGCCCAACACGATAATCGCGGTGTCAAACTCCGGGAAGCGCTGATAGTTGCTGCGGAAGCCCATGTAGTTTCCGTCGTGCCCAACAGTCTGCAGGCCCTTGTACCAGCCGACGAACAAGCCGGATGCGTAGTTGATCCGCGACCCGGTATTACTGCGCGCAAGCCGGGTCATCTCAGCTTCGAAATTTTCGAGACACGTGCGATTGTCGTAATAGTTTTGCTCCCAGCGCGCGAGGTCTTCGAGAGTGGTGAACAGCCCGCGCGCGCCGACCCAGGCAACGTGATTACGATAGAATTCGCCGAACTCGCCGCCGGCACCGGTATCGCCGGCGAGGGGGAGATAACTCATACTGCGCTTCGGCACCACCATCGCGGGGTCGTCATGGAAATGAGTGGAATTCATGCCGGAAGGCGCAAACAAGTGCTCGCACGTGAACTCGCGGAGGCTCTTGCCACTCACCCGTTCAACGAGCTCCGCGAGCAGGATATAGCCGGTGTTGCTGTAGGCATAGCGTGCACCCGGTTCAAAGTTGAGTCCGCGCTGATTGCGAAGCATGCGCATGATGCGTTCATCGTCGGTCTGCGGGTCGAGGCCCCGACCCTCGATATGCAGGAGATGGATCAGGTCGCGAATGCCCGAGGTATGGTGTAACAGGCTACGGACCGTGACCGGAGTGTCGTAGCCGGCGCGGGCGGCGAGGTCCGGCAGCTCGGGGAGGTAGGTTCGAATGTCTTCGTCGAGCTCGAGCTCGCCCCGTTGGGCAAGCAGCAGAACCGCGGCAGCGGTGAACTGCTTCGAGACCGAACCGACCATCAGCCGAGATTCAGGTCCCAGAGGTATCCCGTAGTCCAGATGTGCGGCGCCGTAGTATCTGCTGAAAGCCAGCTCGCCATCAACAATTACCCCAACCGCGAACCCGGGGGCATCGCTGCGGTCGTAGCGTGCGAACTCGTCCTCCAGCCGGTCGACATCCAGATTGAGCTCACGGTCAAGCGGGGCGGCCGCGCCCAGCGGCGGCAGGGGCGCGACTACAGCAGCGGTAAGGAACGCCGTCGCAAGCGTGAGAATTGCTATAAGGCGCGCGTCAGTGGGCATACCGGCTTAACTCTGAGGAAGCTGCGGGGTCTCCCAAACGATACGAGGAGTTCTTGAGCTCATCGCCGAGCGAATCGCGATATACTCACCGAGGTTCTCGGTGGTTAGCAGCCCGTAGAGCTCGCCGCGTTGTGTTACCGCCATCGTCCGCAACCCCGATTCCTGCATGCGGGTAAACGCGTTTATCAAGGTCTCGCCGGCATCGGCGGTGTGCACTTCACGGTGCATCGCGGTCTGCACGCTGCCGCGCTCGCCGTGTTCGGGTAACGCCTTCGCCAGCGCCTCGCGACTGAGCATTCCGACCAGCTCGCCGTTCTCGATAACCGGGAAGTCCTTCTGGCTCGATGACAGCAGCAACCTGGTGACGTTGCCGAGGGTATCGCCGGAGTTGACGGTATGAAATTCGGTTACCGTGACTTCCCGCACGACAGTACCGGAGAAGAACGCCCGCATCTGCGCCATGTTGGCCTCTTGACCGGCGCCGATCCAGACAAAGACCGCGATGAGAATCAGAAACGGATTGCCGAAGAAGCCCAAGAATCCCAACGCCAGCGCCAATCCTTGACCGATTGTGGCGGCGGTGGATGTGGCCTGGGCATAGCTGATGCGCAGAGCCAAAAGGGCGCGTAGAATTCGTCCCCCGTCCATGGGAAAGGCCGGGAGCATGTTGAAAACCACCAGGGCGACGTTCACGGTAAGCAGGCGCACCGGGAACTCACCCCGCATAATCGCGGGCGCGCTCGGCAACTCGGGGCCGGTGGTGAGAAACAGAATACCATACAGAACCGCGGCGATCAGCAGGTTCACAGCCGGCCCTGCTACCGCAACCGCGAGCTCACGCTTAGGCTCTTCCGGCATTCGCTCCAAGCGGGCGACGCCGCCTATCGGCAACAGCGTAATGTCGCGGGTGGCGATGCCGTAGTGCGCGGCGGTGAGCGCGTGTCCAAACTCGTGCAGTACCACGCAGGCAAACAACGCAAGAATGAACCCCAGCGACTGCAGCACCTGCAGCGGCGGGGCGCCGGCTGCGGCTTCACTGAAACCTATCCACAGCAGCAGCAGGAAGAAGGTAGCGTGTACCCGCACCGAGATCCTACGAAACGTAAACAGCGAAAACGACCAGCGCATACACTTATAGCATAGCCCTTTTTGGCGTAATCGAAAAGCTCTTTTCGGCCGTGGGGCGTCGGCTACAGTTCTTCGCGCACGAACACCGGCCGGTGCTCCTCTGAGTACTCGGGCGCGTAGTAGTATCCGTCACGGTTGAAGCCGGTGAGGCGGTCCGGAGTATCTGCGCGTTGATCCACGATCCAGCGCGCCATGCTTCCGCGGGCCAGTTTGGCGTAGATTGTGATGGTCTTGAGTCGGCCGTTTTTCCAGTGTTTGAAAGTAGGTGTTACAACCGTGGCCGCCAGCCGTTTCGGGTTGATGACGCTGAAGTACTCGTTGGACGCCAGGTTGATTAGGACCGGGTGCTGGTGGCTTTGCAGCAGCTCGGCGATTTTGTCCGTAACACGATCAGCCCAGAACTGATATAAACTCTCCCCGTATGGGTTGGCGAGCTTCGTACCCATCTCCAAACGGTAGGGATGCATCAAATCCAACGGACGCAAGAGCCCGTATAACCCGGACAAGATCGCGAGATGGTCTTGCGCAAACTGCAGCTCAGGTTCGCCGAGCTCGCCGGCAGCAAGACCGCGATAAACATCGCCCCGGAACGCGAAGATCGATTGCTTGGCATTGTCTAAGTCGAACTCGGGCCGCCAACTCTTGAAGCGCGCATGGTTCAGCTCCGCGAGCTGGGGGTTGATGCCCATCAGATTACTCAATTGCTGCGGTGAGAGCCGGCGGGCGATTTGCACTAACTGGTTCGCCTCGGCGACGAATAACGGCTCGGTGTACGTCCCGAACCGGGGCGGCGTCTCAAAATCCAGTGTCTTGGCCGGTGACAGCACGGTCAGCATGGCATGGTCTCCTCATGGTTTTCGGTTACGGCTTCCAGAATCGAGGCGTGAATAGAACAATAACAGTGAAGATCTCTAATCTGCCCATCACCATCACGACGCCGAGGAACCACTTAATGTAGTCGGGGTAATGGGCGTAGTTTTCAACGGCGCCGATGATGCCGAACCCGGGTCCAATGTTGCCAAGTGTAGCCAATGCGGTGGAAAAGGCACTGACGAGATCCGCTCCTGAAGACCCCACCACGATAGTTACCATAAGCACACTCATCAGGTATAAGACGATGAACCCGGCTACCGAGTAGACTACGTCCTTTCTCACCGGCACGCCGCTCAGGCGAACCCCGAACACGCCGCGTGGATGCAGTAAGTACTTCATCTCGGAGATTGCGAGCTTCACCAGAGTAACCACGCGCACGATCTTTACCCCGCCGCCGGTGCTGCCCGAACAGCCGCCCACGAACATCATTACCAGCAGGAGTGTCTGCGCCGGCGGAGGCCAGGCGTTGAAATCAGCAGTTACGTAACCGGTGGTGGTGAGAATGCTCGCGACCTGAAACGCTCCGTGTTCTATACTCTCGGCCAGTGTGGCGTATGTGCCGTGGACCCACAGGGCGATAGACACCCCAAGCGCGGTAATGCCGAATACGCCGAGGTATGTCTTCAGTTCGGTATCACGGGTAACGGACCAAAACCTTCCGGTCACGGTCTTGAAGTAGAGAATGAAGTTGACACCGGCCATAAGCATGAACACCGTAGTGACGATGTTGATGTAGCTTGAACCATAGTGTCCGACGCTGTCGCTCTTGGGGTGAAAGCCGCCGGTCGCGAGGGTGCCGAAGGTGTGGGTAAGGCCTTCGAACAGGTTCAGGCCGCCGAGCATGAGCAGAATCGTTTGCGCGGCGGTCAAGGCAAGGTAAATCAGCCACAAGGTCTTGGCGGTTTCGGTGATCTTTGGGGTGATCTTGTCGACCGCCGGTCCCGGAACCTCGGCCTTGATCAGTTGGAGCCCGCCGACTCCTAAGATTGGGAATATTGCGACCGTGAGTACAATGATCCCCATCCCTCCCAGCCAATGGGTAAAGGACCGCCAGAACAACATGGCGTGCGGTAGAGCCTCGATGTCGGTTAAGATTGTTGCTCCGGTAGTTGAAAAACCGGACATCGTCTCGAAGAACGCGTCGACGTACCGCGGTATGCTGCCCGATAGATAGAACGGCATGGCGCCGACAGCTGCTGCCGCCATCCAGCTGAGGGTGACCATCAGGAAGCCGTCACGGGTTCCGAGGTGCTGACTGGTCTTCGAAGTCAGAACAAACGCAACGAGCGCAAGTACCATTGTCGCGAGCATTGTCACCACGAAGCTTGGAATTTGCCCGTGCTCCCGGTAGTACAGCGCCACGACAATCGGCAGAATCATGAAGCTGGACACAACCAGCAGTAGGACCGCGACGATGCGGACAACGAGTTTCGGGTTCATGGCGACTGGGTAAACAAACGTTGCACGCGATCGATATCGGTGCTTCTGGTGATGGCGATGATCTGATCATCGCCGTGAATCTCAAGGTTCCCGCGTGGAACCAGGTGTTCTCCGGCTCGAATCACCGCGACGATCAGGGAGTTTTGCGGCAAAGCCAGCTCCTGAATGCGCGCACCTGCGGCCTTACTGCACTCAGCTACCGGGAGCTCAATCACCTCAACCGAACCGTCGAAGATGCTATAGACCGTAGTCACGCTGCTTTGTCCGCGTATGAAACCCAGAACCGAGTCCACCGTTGCGTTCTTGAGATTCACCGAAGCATCGATACCCAAGTTGGCGGCCATCTTGATATAATTCGCCTTACCAACTAGGACAATGGAACGTGGGATGCCGCGCGATTTCGCGTATACGGCGGTTACCATGTTCAGCTCTTGATTCTCAGTTGTTGCCACTACCACGTCGGTCAGCTTCAAGCGCTCTTCTTCGAACAGGTCCGCATCCGTAATGTCAGCGTTGATCACGACGGCGTCCGGGAACAGATCGGCGATTCGCTTGCACTTCTCTTTGTCTCGCTCAATTACCTTCACGTTGGGATGCCGCCGCCTCTTCCTTGCCGAAGGGCGCCGAGGGATGGTGGAGTCTCCGGTGTGATTGCCGGGATAGAGGTGTCTAAGGAGCTCAATGGCAATTTTACCGCCGCCCACCAGTACGATACGGCGCAGCTTGCGCCGGTGTTTTCCGAGGTAATCGAACAGAAGATCAAAATCACGGCGCGTGGCGACCACGTACAGAACGTCGCCTTCTCGAATCTCGGTGTCCCCCGACGGGATGATGTAGGCGTTGTCGCGCAGGATAACGACCACCAGAAATGCAATTGGTATCAGAGTGCTTGTTTCGCGCAGCGTACGCTTGAGGAATTCCGAGCCGGCATCGACCGCAAAGCTGCGGATCTGCACGTCGGAGTGCCGGAACACCATTACGTCGCTGGTTGCGCCGTACTCGATACTGCGAAGCACCGCCTGGGCAGTCTCAATCTCGGGGGTGACAACCCAATCGACCCAAATGAATCCGCCGTCGTCCGCAATCGACTCGGCATACTCGATACTGCGAATGCGGGCTACCTTATACGGGGCGGCGAAATGGCGCGCGACCAGAGCGCACGCGATTATATTGATTTCGTCGGACCCGGTTACGGCAATGAAGTACTCGGCCGCATCTGTGCCGGCTTGTCGCAGTGTCGCGATGCTGTTGAGCGAACCGGTCACTACCATGCAGTCTAAGCGTTCGCTCGCGTAGCGGGCTTGGACGGTATCGCTCTCTATTAGTACAACATCTTTCCGCTCGGCAACTAATTGACGGGCGATCTGCATTCCCACCACGCCGGCACCGCCGATCACGACCCTCATAACCGCCCGGTTATACCAGAGCCATGGTTTTCTGTCAAACCGCTTGTGCGCACTCGGCTTTGTCTCGGGTTTGCGTGTGGGCCGAGTTGCGTGCGGCTACAGCACAACTTGCGCCACGACATAAATGCCGGCGCCGATCGCGACAACCGCAAACACCCGCCCGAGTACTACCGGAGAGAGCCGGCACTTCCAGGCGGCCCCAGACAGCATCCCGATGGCGGCACCGGAAGCGAAGACAACTACCATCAGCACCGCGGCGCCGCCGGCTGCGCCGGAGTTAGCGATGAAGCCGGAGACCGAGATAAGCGCGATTGCGACCAGCGAGGTGGCGAGCGCGTGCTCAATTCGCGCCGAACCCACCCAAACCAGAGCCGGCACCAGGAGAAAGCCGCCGCCGACGCCAAAGATGCCCGAAAGTATCCCGGTGAGCGCTCCGGCACTGCCGAGTTTTGCGATGCAGCTGGGGCTCGGGCGCGGGCGGCCATCGTCGTCGCGCGGGCACGCGAATCGTCCTACCGGGAGCTCACGCTCTTGCTTGCCGGCGGCCATTCGTACGCCCACCACCACCATGAGGATGGCGAACAGCACCATGACGAGGTCGTCCGGCAGCAGCGCGCCGATAGCCGCCCCCAGCGGCGCGGCGATGATGCCTCCCGCGCCTAGAATCGCGCCGGCGCGCCACAACACGTTACCGGATTTCGCCTGCAATACGGCGCCGAACAGCGAAGTCAGGCCTACGACCGCCAGCGAGATCGCCACCGCCGCCCGCAGCTCGAGGCCCAGGCCGAACACCAGCAGCGGCACCGCCAGGATAGAGCCGCCGCCGCCGGTGAGCCCAAGCGATAGTCCAACGGCCGAACCGAACACAAGCGCGAGCGCGGTCTCCATAACGGGCTCCCGGTTACGCCACGTGCGGGATGAACTTCTCGTCGCCGCTGCCGTCGATCAGTACGGTCTTGTATCCCTTGGCCTCCAGGAAGGAGCTCGTTAGCGCCGCGCGGCGTCCCGAGGCGCAGTACACGTAGTACTGCTTGTCGGCGGGTAACCGGTCGAGTTGCTCGGCGATACGGGTGTAGGGCGCGTTCACGGCGTTCGGTACATGCCCGTCACCGAACTCAGAGCTCCCGCGCACGTCCAGTACCGCGCTATCTGCGGGGAGTCTGTTGGGGTCAAAGCGCTGGAACGGCACGGTCGCAAGTGCAGTCATTGGTACTCCCGCGGCTTTGAGCTCTTCGAAGGTCACCCACCCGGCGACATTATCCAGCCCAATCCGGTACAGCTTGCGGAGGGCCTCGTCGAGGCTGCGCTCGGATTCCAGGATAAGGAGGATGGTGTCCTCCACGCCGAGGAACGATCCGGCCGCGTTCGTGAAGGACGAACCGTCCATCGGGGCGCAGATTGCACCCTCCAAGTGCTCGGCAGCGAAGGCCCGCCGATCGGGGCGCGCGTCGAGCACCGCGGCGGTGACGCTTTTCGACTGCCGCACGAACTCATCGGCGTTGAGCTTCGGTGCCTGCGGGGGTCCGCCGGTGACCTGGATACCGTCGCGGTTCACGTGCTTCATGCGCTTGAAGTACAGCGGCGGCTCCGGCTGTCCGGAGAGAATCTCCCGGACAAAGCCTTCGGTACTCGTCTCAGCGAGCTTGAGCGTGCCGTTGAAGCGGCGCTCATATCCTACCGTGGAGCTCGGAATCGCTCCTAAGGATTTACCGCATGCGCTGCCCGCGCCGTGCCCGGGGAGCACTTGCACGAAATCCGGCAGGGCCGAGATCCGGCCCGCGAGCGAGGATTGCAGCGTGCGCGCGGAGGGTTCCATCGCACCGGCCACACCGGCCGCCGACTCAAGGAGGTCAGGGCGCCCGACATCGCCTACGAACAAGAAATCGCCGGTAGCGATGGCAACCGCTTCGTCGGCACCGCCGCCGCGGTCTATAATCCTGTAGCTGAGGTGCTCGGGCGTGTGCCCGGGTGAATGGACGGCTTCGATCTCCACGTAGCCGATCATGATCTTGTCACCGTCTCGCAGATACCGCACTGAAGTGGTGTTGTCCGGCCAGCTGTAGGACCAATCGTCACCGCCGAGTGCCGATAAATACAGCGTTACGTTCGGGTCGCGCGAGAACTCGCGTGAGCCGCTGACGAAATCGGCGTGGATGTGGGTTTCGGCCACCGCGACGATCGTGAGGCCGTTATCGGCCGCAAGTTTGTAGTACCGGTCGATATCGCGCTCGGGGTCGATCACCAGCGCCTCGCCGGTCTGCTGACATCCAACTACGTAGGCGGCTTGCGCCAGTTCGTCGTCGTAAACCTGTCGTAAGAACATAAGGCTTCCTCCCGCTTGGTTTTCGCAATCGCCGAGCCGGGTCGGCTAACTGCAACATCTTACTTTACGCATATAGTAATATATTGTATATTCCGTGACAAGAGGGTCAATAGAATGGGTTTCCGAAAAGTTTGGCGTCGGCGGAGGAAGCCGGCGGCTGCAAACCGCAGCAAGGAGGATAGTTGATCATGATCGAGTTTTTGTCGCAATCGTGGCCATGGTACGTTAGCGGCCCATTGTTAGGCTTGATGGTACCGCTGCTTCTCATTCTTGGCAATAAGGAGTTCGGCATCTCGTCCTCGCTCCGGCATATGTGTGCCGCAGCGCTCCCGCTCAAGGCGGATTACTTCCGTTACAACTGGAAGGACGCGCTCTGGAACCTAGTCCTGGTTGCCGGGCTGATCGTGGGCGCCGCTATCGCGGCGGTCGGCCTGGACGGCGGAAGCGCGCCGGCGATCTCCGATGGCGCGCGCGAGCTGTTCAGCGCCTGGGGCATCGAGTCGATTACTGAGCTGCAGCCGCGCGAGATCTTCGCCCTGCAGAACATCGCGACCCCAACAGCGATTGTCTCGCTCTTGGTCGGTGGGTTCCTTGTTGGTTTCGGTGCCCGTTACGCCAACGGATGTACCTCGGGTCACGCTATCATGGGATTGTCGCTTCTGAACTTCGGATCCCTGGTAGCGGTTATCGGTTTTTTCATCGGCGGTCTGTTGGTATCACATCTCGTAGTACCATGGGTCTTGGCGCTGTAGCATCGGGAGGTAGCATCGATGAAATTGCTCAGGTTCTTTCTGATCGGAGTATACTTCGGCATTGTTCTGGTTAAAGGTGAGGTGATCTCGTGGTTTCGCATACAGGAGATGTTTCACTTTCAGTCGTTTTATATGTACGGCGTGATCGGCAGCGCGGTGCTGGTCGGCGCACTCTCGGTGGCGCTCATCAAGCGCTTTCAAATGACGTCGATCGACGGGGAAGCCGTCAAGCTCGCAGGTAAGCCGTTCAATCGGGCGGGAAACTTGGCCGGCGGGATTATCTTCGGCCTGGGGTGGGCTTTGGCCGGCGCCTGTCCGGGGCCGCTGTACGCGCTCTTGGGGGTGGGTTACTGGACCATTCTGTTGGCGATCGCCGGAGCGCTGTTGGGTGTCATCAGTTACGGCTACTTGAAACCGCGGCTCCCGCACTGAGGCCGGCGCAGAGAGCCCCGAAAACGCGCGGCGATTGCGTATTCGTCGCCGTGCAGGTAGTATTACGGCTGTGAAGAGTCACGAGCTCGAGTTGTTGCTCGGCTCATTGAGCAGCATCGCCGCCCTTTGCGCGATTGAGAACGCTGACCGCAGCCGGCGTTTGCTCAAGAGTGTCGCTCAACTGCTCCGGTACAAGTACAAGCGCCGCGGGCAGGTTCTGCCCTTGGCCGACGAGATCCAGACGGTGGAGGTACTGTTCGCGCTATCGTGTGCCCGCTATCGTGATCAACTCGTCACCGTGATCGCGCCGGCCGCGGACGGGCACACAGACTGGAATGCGTGTTATGTGCCGCACTACACGATCTTGACGTTTGCTGAGAATAGCATCTATCATGCTTTTGAGCGTACGGAGCCGCCATGGCATGTGGGACTGCATGTAGTGCCCGGTGATACGGCAATCGCTATCGTTGTTGAGGACGACGGTATCGGGTTTGAAGCTCAGGATTATCTCGGTGGCCGCAGCGGCGTATCGGCCGGGGCAGGCGACGCGGGTTACGGCAGCATATCCTCCACACTAAGCCGGTTGGACGCGTACTACGGCTCGCAGTACGAGATTCGTATTGCGAGCTCGCCGGGAGCGGGTACACGCGTTGAGCTTACCCTGCCTATTGGGTAATGGTGATGGTCACAGATAGGTTCGTCCGGCTTCCGTTCAAAACTACACAGCTGTTTCTGTTCATCGCGGTCATCGTGGGCGCCGGTATGGTGAACATCGTTACGCTATATCACACTCATCGTTACATGGGTATCTTCGACCGCAGCCTTGTCGGGTATCACAGCATTCAGCGCTTGCATAGTGAGTTGGAAACCAGCGTAACCAATCTGCGGCTGTACGTGCACCGGCGTGAGGAATCCCACAGGGAGGCCTTCACTAACTCGCGCGTAAAGCTCGACAGGTTGTTCTCCGAAGTCTTGCGGTACAATCTTACCGGGATCGCGGCGTCTTTCGAGCTTCGTGCTATAGACAACGGACTGAAAGCCTATTTCGAGGTCGGCGATCGTGCTGTGCATGGCGCTTCGGCCAATGATCCGGGTCACTACCAAGTTCTCATGCGCGCCGAGCGCATCAGCGATTTCGTGTTCATATACATCCAGCGACTGATGCATATTCGGCTGTCCGAAGGACTTGAGACACACGCGGTGCTGCGCGGACATGCACGTGCCATGGGGGCGGGGGCGTTGTTTGGTATTCTCGCTATGGGAGTACTGCTCATGCTGTTTCTTATCGTGTTCACCCGCCGTATTACCCGGCCGGTACGCAAATTGGCGGCGGCGGCGTACCGCATGGCGCACGGTGAGCTGGATATCGGTGAAGTGGTAGTATCGTCGGTTGAAGAGATCGACGTTCTGGCCGAGGCCTTCAATCGTATGAACCGCAACATCAACTCATTGGTCAACGACTTGAAAGACAAGTCTGCGTTAGAACGTAAACTGCATCGTGAGGAACTGAAGAATGTACGTATGGAACGGTCGCTCGAGCATGCGCGGTTCCAGCAGTTACAGGCGCAGATCAATCCCCACTTCTTGTTCAACAGCCTGAATGCAATATCGCGTGCGGCGCTGTTTGAGCACGCAGCGGAGTCGGCGCGCTTGATACAATCTCTGGCGCAGCTTCTGCGACATAGCCTGGGCACGCGGTCTTCAATGTCACCGTTGGACCGTGAGCTTCAGATTGTGCGCGAATATGTTCGCATTCAGGAATACCGGTTTAGGGAGCGCTTGAAGTTCGAGCTCCTATGTGACCCGGATCTGCAGGAGGTGCAGGTGCCGTGTTTCAGCATTCAGCCGCTGGTTGAGAATGCGGTGCAGCACGGTATCGAACCACTTGAATCGGGGGGTGAGGTGCGCGTACGCGTTCGGCGCCGCAACGGCCGCGTGGGAATCTCGGTGGAAGACAGCGGGACGGGGATGACCACCGAACAACTGAATACCGTTTTCGAACCGGCGCAGGGTGCCGACGATGCACAGGCTACCGGGATCGGACTGGCGAATGTTCGCGAACGGCTATGTCTCATGTATCACGACCAGGCGCGGTTTGAGATCCGCAGCGAAGTGCAGGTGGGAACGACGGTGATAATCGAAATACCGGAGCTTTCCGTGCCGATCGAGTAGAGGCGATGACCTACAAGCTGCTGATTGCCGACGACGAGCGGATGGAGCGGGACGCGCTACGCTACGTGGTGACACGCGGGTGCCCGCGTGTCGGTGCGGTGTACGACGCTGCGAACGGACGCGAAGCGGTCGAAACGGCTCGGGATTATCAGCCTGAGATCGTACTGCTTGATATCAAAATGCCGGGTATCAACGGAGTCGAGGCGGCGACTCGGATCTTAGGGACCGCGCCGGGCACCAAGGTCGTATTTCTCACGGCATACGACTACTTTGATTACGCGCAGCAGGCGATTCGGCTGGGTGTAGCCGATTTCATCGTCAAGCCTGTTGACGACGAGCGTGTCGTCGAGGTGATCAACGCTATTGTAGCTCAGCTGGACGATGCCGAACGCTCCAAGAGGACAGTCCACCACAACGAGCAACGCCTCAAGCAAGCGCGATGTGTGCTCGAAGAGGCGCTGGTTTCCGGGCTTGTTCGCGGTGACCCGCAACGGGATCAGATCGACGGCCAGCTTGAAGCGTTAGATCTGCAGGGGCGGTTTGCGATTTCGGTCTCGGTGCTCATCGATTTCGCGTCGTACCCGATGCGGGTAGAGACTGAGAGCCAGCGCTCGATCCTGAGGCGGCGATGCGTCAAGGAGTTGAAGCTCTGCCTGCAACATCCGGGATGCCTGCTACTCGTGGCTCATCGGGACAACGCCGTCCATCTGCTGTTGGTCTTGCCGGAGGGTGCCGTAGCCGAACCGTCGCCCGACGCGGGTTGCGGTCCGGACCCGGATGCGTACGCTGAGGCGGTCGGGGCGATTCGGCGCAGACTTGCCATTCGGTGCAGCCTGGGTGTCGATACACTGCCTCGGCCCATTGACGAGGCCTGGCAAGGATTTCGGCGCGCGGCCGCGGCGCGCAGCCGTGCCGCCGGGCAAGGGCCTGCGGTGGCGTTTGCCGAGGTCGGGCCGGATCCGGAGTTGGCCGATTTCCCGGTAGTACCGGCGGGGGACTATGCAGACGAGCTTGAACGGCAGATTCTCGCCGTGGTGAGAGCCGGTGACGGTCGGCAGGCACCCGAGTTGGCTGCCCGAGCGATAGAAACGCTACATACAGGCGCCGGGAGGTTCACCGCTCTACGCCGCCGGGTCCTTGAGCTCGTTATTGTGATAGCACGCGAGCTGGATCTGGACCCGGGTGCGCTTTCGTATCAGGGTGCGCCGCTGTTGGAGCAGGTGGAGAGCGCCGCCGAGGTCGCGGAGCTGCAGCACGTGCTGCGTAATGCGGTTGCGATTCTGTGCAGTCACGGTCGTGGCTACACACGGGAGTGTTCGCATGGGCAGATTGAACGCGCGCGCAAGTTCATAGGGGAGCACTATCGGGAGAGTCTAACGCTCGAGACGGTCGCAGCCCAAGCTCAGCTTTCGGCGTACTACTTCACGCGGGTCTTCAAGATTCACACCGGCTATACCTTCATCGATTACTTAAACTCGGTGCGGGTCGCGCACGCGAAGGGCTTGTTGCGGCAGTCAGGGAAGAGTGTCAAGGAGATCGCGTGGGAAGTGGGCTTTTCGGACGCCAACTACTTCAGTCGAGTATTCAAACACCACACGGACGCCACGCCAACGCAGTACCGCAGCAAGACTGTACTGCATTAGCAAGATCGTACGGCCGGTGAATTAGGGCGACTGTTAGACCGAGCAGTATAGTCCAAGATCGTTAGCGATATCGCAAGATCTTGCAGAGACGGCGTGCGCGAAACCACGCTACGATGATCGTACAAGTCTTGTAAGGAGGACTGTCCTATGAAGAAGCTAGTGATTGTGGCGCTGATTCTGGCGGCTGTGGTCGCGGTTGGGGTATGGGCCGGCGGGACCGCGGAAGAGGAGCCGACGATGGTCACCATCCGGGACCTTACTCTCGACTTCGACCGGTGTCAGGCTTCCCGTGGCGATGAGCGCATTCCGCTCACACCTACCGAGTTTAAGATCCTTGCCCACCTCGCACGGAACGTGGGCAAGGTCGTCAGCCCGGTCGACATCCTTC
>PWQX01000127.1 GCA_003556605.1 Spirochaetaceae bacterium | reverse complement strand
TTTCGCCCCGGTACTGCGCGCGCTGCAGCACCGCGAATAGCCGAAACGACGCTGCGGCAGCACCGCGTTATCCTGCGGCGACAATCTCGGTGATGCGCGCGCCGACTTCGCGGGTGCTGCAAACGCGGTCCCCAGGTGCGGCGATGTCGGCGGTGCGGTATCCTTCGTCCAGCACCCGCAGTACCGCTTCGAATACCGCGTCGTGAGCGGCTTCCAGCGCGAAGCTGTACTTCAGCATCATCGCGGCCGAGAGAATTTGCGCGATCGGGTTGGCAACCCCTTTTCCGGCGATGTCCGGAGCCGACCCCCCTGAGGGCTCATAGAGTCCGAACGCGCCATCCGAGGCATTGAGCCCTGCAAGCGACGCACTGGGAAGCATTCCGAGCGATCCGGTAATCATTGAGGCCTCGTCCGAGAGGATGTCGCCGAACATGTTCCCGCACAGCAGCACATCAAACTGTGCGGGGTTGCGGACCAGCTGCATCGCAGCGTTGTCGACGTACATGTGCTCGACGGTCACGCCGGGATACTCGGCCGCGAGCGCGGTCACAACCTCACGCCACAACACCATGGTGCTCAAGACGTTGGCTTTATCGATTGAGGTCACCTTGCGGCTGCGCAGCCGCGCCGCCTCGAAGGCCACCCGCGCAATGCGCTCGATCTCGGGCCGCGTGTACACCATGGTGTCGAATGCGCGTTCGGAATCGCGGCCTTTGGGCTCACCGAAATAGATCCCGCCGGTCAGCTCCCGCACTACCAGGACGTCCAGGCGGGTTCCAAACACCTCCGGACGCAACGGCGATGCGTTGCGGAGCGCCGGGAAAATAATCGCCGGGCGCAGGTTGGCAAATAACCCGAAGTGCTTGCGCAGCGGAAGCAACGCACCGCGCTCAGGCTGCTGCTCAGGCGGGAGATGCTCCCACTTTGGACCACCGACCGAGCCGAACAACACCGCATCGGCGCGCTCGCAGGCGGCAAGCGTAGCTTTGGGTAATGGGTGGCCGTGTTGGTCGATTGCGGCGCCGCCCACCGGCGCCTGCTCAATCTCGAAGCGGATAGCGAAACGGCTTTCAACCGCCTCTAGTACCGTGCACGCTTCAGCCACCACCTCAGGGCCGATACCGTCTCCTGGAAGAATCGCCACTCGTTTGCTGCTCATCGCGTCACACGGTACACTGAAACCCGGGCTAAAGCAAGCCGGTAGCGGCTCCTGATACGCGACGCACCGGCGTTTCGCCGCCGCTATACAGCCGACCTCGTCCAAATGCGTTTGCCCCGGGCTGCGCCGCGGCTGGCACCGGCGCTAATGCGGCCGCCTGTCCAAGGTGCTATACGAGCACGTTGCGGCCTCCGGCCAAATCAGGTACCCTGTTGATGGGCAAGTACGCTGCGACTCGTTACGGCCGTACCGCGCAGGGTCGCAGACAATGCTGAGTGCTGAAGGAGAAGCAGAAATGAACAACGAAACCGTGCAAAACGTGGCGCTGTCGATTAGGTCCTTGGCGATTGACGGTGTTGAAACTGCGAAGTCCGGACATCCGGGCCTGCCTATGGGAGTTGCCGAGCTGGGAGCCTTGCTGTACGGCGAGCTGATGACGCACTACCCCGGTGATCCGAACTGGCCGAATCGCGACCGCTTTGTGCTGTCGGCCGGTCACGGGTCGATGCTGCTGTACGCCCTGCTGCACCTCTCCGGTTACGACCTACCGATGGAAGAGCTGCAACGGTTTCGCCAAGTGGGCTCGCGCACGCCGGGTCACCCGGAGTACGGCTACACCCCGGGGGTTGAGACCACCACCGGGCCGCTTGGGCAAGGCGTTGGGAACGCGGTCGGCCTCGCTCTGGCCGAGCGGCTTCTGTCCGCACGTTTCAACACCACCGAGCACAAGATCGTCGATCATCACACCTACGTTCTCGCGAGCGACGGCGATATCATGGAAGGGATCTGCTCGGAAGCCTCCTCGCTTGCCGGGCACCTGCAGCTCGGCAAGCTGATCGTATTCTACGACGACAACAAGATCAGCATCGACGGATCAACCGGACTGACGTTCAGTGAAGACGTCACGGCGCGCTATCGCGCCTACGGCTGGCATACGAGCCGTGCCGATGTGTACGACCCTGACGGGTTGCGCGCGGCAGCCGCGGAGGCACGGGCGCAGGCAGATCGGCCCAGCCTTATCGCGGTCTCGTCGGTGATAGGCAAGGGGTCGCCGAACAAGGCCGGCACCGCGGGTGTTCACGGCGCAGCGTTGGGGGACGATGAGGTTCTCGCGACCAAACGTGCGCTCGGGCTCCCGGAGGACGGACAGTTCTATATTCATCCCGATGCCAAGGCATTCTTCGCCGCTCACCGCGATGAGTTGCAGCAGCGTTATCAGAGGTGGAACGCGCTCTTTGAGGCCTGGTCGCTGGCGAATCCGCAGCTACGCGCAGAGTGGGACGCGGCGCTCGCCGACCCTTCTGCGTTGGTTGAGGGCGGGCTGAAGCAGATAACCTTCCCGGAGTTCGATGTCGGCGATAAGGTCGCCACCCGTTCGGCGAGCGGACAGGCGATCAAAGCGATAGCGGCCGGACTGCCTGAGTTCGTGGGCGGCTCGGCCGACCTTGCCGGATCAAACAGCACCGGCTTTTCCGCTGAAGGGGGCGAGCAGAGCGCGGCGAACCCCGCAGGGCGCATGATCCATTTCGGCATCCGTGAGCACGCCATGGGAGCGATCTCCAACGGTCTGGCGCTGCACGGTGGGCTGCGCCCGTTTGCCGCGACCTTCCTGATCTTCTCGGATTACATGCGGCCGGCGGTGCGCCTCGCGGCGTTGATGAAGCTGCCGGTGGTCTACGTCTGGACGCACGACTCGATCTACGTCGGTGAGGATGGGCCGACGCACCAACCGATCGAGCAGCTCGCGGCGCTGCGCACTATACCGAACCTCGTAATGCTGCGCCCCGGTGACGCGCAGGAAACCACACTCGCGTGGGAGATAGCGCTGCGCCGTACGGAAGGACCAAGCGGTCTGGTGCTGACACGCCAAAAACTGGAAGTCTACTCGAAGGACGACCCTAACTGGCGCGAGAACGCGCGGACAGGCGCCTATGTGGTGCGCGATTCCGAAGGTCCGGCGGAGGTCATTTTGATCGCCACCGGTTCGGAGCTTAATCTGGCGTTAGCCGCAGCCGATCAGGTTGACCGCCCGGTGCGGGTGATCTCCATGCTGTCACGTGAACTGTTTCTGCAGCAGCCGCAGGCGCATCGCGATGCGCTTGTCCCGCCGGATGCGATGGCGGTGGCGGTGGAAGCGGGGGTTTCGCAAGGCTGGCACGCAGTGGTAGGCACCTCGGGCAGAGTGTTTGCGATCGACCGGTTCGGGGAGTCGGGTCCCGGCGCGGAGGTGGCCGAGCACCTGGGCTTCACCGCCGAGAAACTGGCGGACCTCATTCGAACAACGCGATAGTCGCCGCCGCGGAGCAGTCGGCGGCACGGACGGCGTCCCCGGTATCGCTACCCAAGTCTTGAGCGATCGCCGGCTATCGGTGTTGTTTCGCGGCTTCCGTTCGTCACTTGATGATTTATCATGTCCCAAATACCGTAGGCGTTGCGCTCATCAACGGCGTGCGCGCGGTAGCGAAACACACCGCAGTTGGATATTCGCACCAGTGGGAGCCAGTGGTCGATCGCGCCGAACGTTGATTTGAGGATCCACTGCATGAAACCCCCGTGGCTAACGCATAGGATCGCTTCGTGTCCGCTGTTCGCTTCCTCTATCAGCCGGTCCCACACCGCGCGTACGCGTTGCCGTAGGCTCGTGATCCTCTCAGCTCTCGGCACGGCCTCCCAACTGTGCCGTTGAAATCGCTCCCAGTCGTCCGGAAAACGCTCTTTGATCTCCGCCGGGGGAAGATTGGAGAACAACCCGATGTCAATCTCGATGAGCTCTTCAAGCGCTTCCGGCTCGCAGAGCCCTGCCTGCGCGCTCATAATGCGCGCGGTCTCCGCCGCACGGTCAAGCGGTGAGGAAAGGACACGCGTGACCCCCTGATCGCGAAACCACGCGCCGGTGCGGCGCGCTTGTTCGTGCCCTAACTCCGAGAGCTTCGAGTTGCTGCGTCCCTGATACACGCCCGCGCTGTTGGCTACGCTGTTGCCGTGACGCACGAAATAGAAGTTCGCCTGCTTGGTTAATCGATAAAAAGGTGGTTTGCTCATAGTGTTGCCGCCGGGTGGTTAATAAAAGAGGATAATGTCGCCTTCAGTCGAGTCGTCGTTGTACTTAATCAGAAGCGTCTCCGATTGTGCAACGTAGTTACGGCCCTTGATGTAGTTTTCGAACGCACGGTCGTTGCGCCAGGTTTGCCCAAACAGCTCCATACGCTCAAACGCCGGAATGTTCTGCATAATGATGTAATGGGTTTGGTTGCGCGGATAACGGATACGGACGCGAGCGCGGGTGTCGGTAATTTCGGTTTCCACCGGCTCGGCGATCGTGAGCATCCACGCGTTGCCGGACGCGCCGGTTTCCGAAAGCGAAACGGGACGCGGATAAGCCGGATTGTCGCTCAGTGCATTGTACAGCGCCTCCGCCCCGATGCTCCCCTCGGACCCTTCCAGCCGGGTGTCGCCGGGATGTACCACCCGCGGGAGAAAACCTTCATCATCGGCGAGTTGCAGCACCGAGTGAATCAGTTGGCGGCCTACGTGGACCATGATTTCGTCGCCGACCTCGCCGCCGGCGCGTTCAAGCTGCCGGCCTGCGAGCGCTGAGAGAGCGATATCAACCTGGCCCGGAGCGGTCTCCAAGAAAAACCCCTCTTCGGCTTCAACGATTGCCGGATACAGCCGCTCTTCGCCTATGGTGTAGAACCGCCCCAGGAGACGCTCTTCTTCTGCAGTCAGATACTCAGCTTCAAGGTGCAGCCGGTACAGCCCTACCGCATCTTCAAGTGAAAGCGTGTGGATATCTACGCGTTCGGTATACGCGAGCAGCGCCTCGTATAACTCTGCGCTGCCGCGGTTGCGCGTGAACTGGAACAAGCGCGGTTTGCGGAAGACTTCAGGGTTGCCGTCAGTCACTAACGCAAGCAGCTCTGCGGTTGCGGCTTCGTCTTGCTCGAGAAACTGCGGGCGGATCTGGTTCAAATTGCCGAGAAAGGGGGCCGACAGCAGTCCTACCTGGCGGGGATGCTGATCGGCTGCCCGCCGCATCTGGTTGAACGCGCCGGTGAACTCATTGCGGTACCACGCCTCAGCGAGATACGCAACCAGAATCTCTTCCTCGAATTGCGGAGAACCCGAACGCATCTCCCAGGTTCCGGAGCCGCCGTTGAAGCGGGAACCGGACCACGCCTCGTAGGCGTTGTCGATATAAGTGCCGATCTTTGCGTTGATCTCGGCCGCCGATATCGCGTTGCGCCCGTCGGCGAAGCGGCGCTCGACGACGTGATCCTGCAAAGTGCCGGTACGGCGGTAGCGAATTGTTTGAAAATCAACGTCTCCCCGCAGACTCACCAATTGCCCGGAGATGTCGACCTCGGCACGCGGCGGTGCGGTTAGGGTGTATACCTCGTTGTTGTGGGTAATTAAGATCTCGCCGTCAACTCCCGCGCGCTCGGCGTTCGCCCCCGCGGCCAGACGGTAGGGGACCATCAGCGCGTTCATCGGCCGCACCGCTTCGGGTAAGAAGGCCTGAATCATTAACCCGCCTTCATCCGGGACACGAAAGCGCAACGAGACGTCATGGCGAAAATGCAGCTCAAATCCGGAGTCTAGCGCGGTGTACCCCACCGGCTGCAGCGTAACGGTATCATCATCGCCTTTCAGGCTCGGATGCATGTTGTGGTCAAAGACGAACTCGAGCCCCTGGTACGCTACGGTGACCTCGGACAGCCTGCGCGCATCTTCGTCGGATGCCGCGTCGTAGCGCCCGGACAAGCGCAGACCGTTCCTGGCCTCCTGAAATGACTGCCCAGCGTAGAACTGGAGGAAGACGAGCAAGAAAATGACCGCGATATACACTACCGGAATCACAAAAAAGGTCTTCGCAATCACACTCTTCATTTGAGTTTGTATTCTACCAAATTGAAGTTACGAAAGCAATGGTTGCGCAACAGCTCATGCGGCTCTCGGATGCTTCGGAACGTCACGCGCGAGTATTCAATAATTGATTATGGATAAACTCGATAATAAAACATTGCATGATAAGCGATCAACAGTTATACTACCAGCTGTCTGCACGACTTCCGTGCACCGCTGCTTGCCCCGCTTCCATGCCGGTCCCGCCGGAGGCGACTCGAAGCGTGAGACGCCGGGAGCACGCAATCAATAGGTTGATTAGGCGGATTTCTAATGGAGCAAAAACCGAGTAAAGGTGTTACGTGATGAGAGATCTGACAACTGAACAAGCGATTTCGCACAGGGAGCCGATGAGCGCACCGCACTCAGGGTTTACCGAGAACCAGATGATGGTGCGGACCATGATCGCTATGCTGATACCGGCGATCGTCGGGCCGTTAGCGATGGGTGTGGGCGCGCTGGTAAACATCCTGGCTGCGGTTTTCACGGCGGTGGTCTGCCACTACATTCTGAAGGCTGTCGAGTCTCGCAACGTGCAACAGCTGCGCGAGTCGCTCTATCAACGCCCTTATTCAGCGATAGTAGCGGGCATGATCGTAGGGCTTTGTGTCGGCGAGCTGTCTCCGTGGTTCGTTACCGCCGGTATCTCGGCGATGACGATGGTGGTGTTCAAGTGGGGCCAGGAGAAGGTCTTCGGCCGCAAGATTGTGAACCCGGCGGCGGCCGCCAAAGCGTTTGTCTTGCTTGGGATAACCTTTATGTGGTTCATCCCGAACCCCTTGGTCAGCGGGCAGCTGTTCTACCCCGAGCACATGATGTTCGATCTGTTCTCCGGCGAGGGCTTCATCGGCGCGATGGAGTTCGGCCGGCAGATGGGCTTTTACGGCACCGAGAACCTCTCGGTCACCGAAAGCCTGGTCATATGGAAGCGACACGGCTGGATCGGCGGGGCTTCCGGGGTTTTGACCGTGATCTCGGGTGTGCTTCTGGCGCTGTGGATCAAGCTCAAGTGGCGAATTTCGGTTGCATTCCTGGTGTCGATGGGGGTGCTTGCGGCGCTGATCGGTGTCGCTACCAACACCGACGTGGCAATGCGCGTTGCGTTCCATGTGTTCAGCGGAAGCATCGTGTTCTTGGCGTTCTACATGGCAACCGAGCCGCAAACCACACCGGTAACTCATAAGGGCCAGTATCTGTTTGCGGTGGCTCTTGCGCTGTTGACGACAGGGCTTATGGGGGCCGGTCTGTTCGGCGCTTCGTTTGTCGCGCTGGTGATCCTTAATCCGTTCGCCTCGTACTTCGACCGTGTCCGGCTGAGAGAGGCGGTTGGGCGCACCGTGCGCGCATTCAGCCCGGCAAAGCACATTGACACGCGTGTTGACGTCAGTTCACCCGTGCTGCTGTACGATGCGTCGAAATGCATCATGTGCGAGCGCTGCATCAAGGCCTGTGACGAAATCCACGAGAAAGGAGTCCTCGGCTTTGCATCGCGCGGAGAGAACATCTTCGTCACTGCGGGTCTTGGATCGCGCGGGTTTTCGGAATGCGACGGAAACGGCTCGTGTTTCGAGTTCTGCCCCACCGGTGCGCTGCGTCCGCGGTTCCCGTCGGTGCCGATCCGAAAATGGGAGGCGGACACGCAGGTGCAAACCACTTGTGCGAACTGCGGTGTAGGCTGTCGCCTCGAGGTCTACGGCAAGAAAGGCCAGATAGCACGCATTGAGAGCGTCGACGTTGCGCCGAACTACGCGACGTTGTGCGTTAAAGGCCGATTTGGGCACACGTATCTGAACTCCGATGAGCGTCTTACACAGCCGCTGGTGCGGCGCGGTCACGGGCTCGTGCGAGTTTCGTGGGATGAAGCGCTCGCAGAGATCGGGCAACGTCTGGCTGCTATCAAGGCACAGCACGGTGCCGATGCGATCGGCGGGATCGCCTCCTCCAAGAGCACCAATGAGGAGAACTACCTCTTCCAAAAGTTCATGCGCACAGTGGTCGGCACCAACAACGTGGATCACACCAATCGCTACTGCGAGGCGCCGTCTGTGGCGGCGCTCACCGATGCGTTCGGCTGTGGGGCGATGACTAACTCAATTCAGGAGCTCAAGTACGCAAAGTGTATTCTGGTCTCCGGATCTAATACTACCGCCACGCATCCGGTGTTGGCGCGTCAGATCAAGAACGCGGTGCGCGTGCACGGGGCGAAACTGATCGTGGTTGATCCGCGCGATATCGAGCTCAATCGATGGGCGACGATGTGGCTGCGGCCGAAAAGCGGTAGCGATATAGCCTGGATCAACGGTTTGCTGCACCTGATCCTGAGCGAAGGTCTGCATGACGAAGAGTTCATCCGCAACCGCACCGAAGGCTTTGCCGAGCTCGAGGAGGCGGTCAAGGATTACACTCCGGTAAAGGTTGCCGAGATTACCGGCATTGCCGAGGAACAACTGCGTGAGGCGGCCCAGATGTACGCCGGTGCCGAAACCGCTTCAATCGTGTACGCGACCGGAATTACGCAGCACCTCGGCGGAGTCGATAGCGCACGGTCTCTGGCTAACCTGGCGCTGGTAACCGGAAACGTCGGGCGCTTGTCTACCGGTGTCAATCCGTTGCAAGGGCAAAATAACAGCCAGGGTGCCTCGGATATGGGTGCAATTCCGGATATGCTGCCCGGATACGCGCCGCTGGCGGACCTCACGGCGCGTGAGCGCTTCATGCAGGTCTGGGGCAGCGACATCCCGCCAAAGCCCGGCCTCGCGGCTTCCGAGATGTTCCGGTCCCGCGACAAGAACTCCCTGAAAGCGTTAATTGTCATGGGAAGCAATCCGATCCTGTCGGCGCCGAATCAACAGCAGGTCAAGAAAGTGCTGCAACAAGACCTCGAGCTTCTCGTGGTCGTCGATCCGTTTCTCACCGAGACCGCCGAGGTTGCCGACGTGGTGCTGCCGGCCGCAACCTTTCTCGAGAAGAGCGGCAGCTTTACGAACACCGAACGCCGCATTCACAGAGTGAATGAGTTTTGCAATCCACCGGGACGGGCGAAGCCCGACTGGGAGATTATCTGTGCGTTGTCGGCCGCGCTCGGCTCGCCGATGACCTACCAAGACACGGGGCAGATCATGGAAGAGATTGCCCGCGTCGTGCCGATCTACGGCGGTGTCGATCACAACCGGCTGAACGACGACGGTGTACAATGGCCTTGCCCCTCGCGCGATCATGCCGGCACCGGCTACTTGTACGCAGATACCTTCATGACTGAGAGCGGCAAGGCCCGATTCCAAGCGGTAACCGACGGCGTTGACATGCCTGCAACGAGCGCGGAGTACCCGCTCGTGTTGACCACCGGCCGCAGTCACTTTCATCTTCGTACCGGTACCATGAGCCGGCGGTCGGAGGCGCTCAACGCGTACGTCAACGAGCCGTACATCGAGATCAGCCGGGAAGACGCGGAGCGCCTGGGGGTGCATCAGGACGAAGCGGTTGTCGTGCGCACCAAGTGGGGCGAGATTGAAACCAAAAGCCATATTACCGATCGGGTGAAATCGGGGTTGGTATTCCTGCCGTATCACTTCTTTGAAGCTCCTACGAACGCGTTGACAAGCAACGTGCTCAGCGAGAAAGTGAAAAACGCCGGCTTGAAAGCAACGCCGTGTCAGGTGGAAGTCAAGCCCGTGGACGAGCTCGAAATGCTACGGAGGTGACGCTGTGGATCTTACACGCGTAGACGAAATAATCGATGAACACACGAAAAACGGCGAAAGGAGTTACCCGCCGGTAATTCCGATCATGCAGGATATCCAGGCCGAGTACCGCTGGTTGCCGGAGCCGGCTCTAGTTCATACCGCCAAACGACTGCACGTGCCACTGGTTGACCTGTATGGGATTGCGACGTTTTATCAATCGTTTCGGCTAACCCCACCGGGCGAACACCAGATCAACCTGTGCATGGGTACTGCCTGTCACGTTGCCGGAGCACCCCTAATCCTGGGCAAGCTCGAGCGCAAGCTGGGTATTAAGGCCGGCGAGGTCACTGAGGACGGCAAGTTCGGTCTCGATGAGGTTCGATGTGTCGGCTGCTGCGCGCTGGCCCCGGTCATGGTTATCGATACCGATTACCATTCGCTGCAAGGCAAGACGGATGTCGGTAAGATTATCGACGAGAAGCGAAAATCCGACGAGAAGGTTAGTAGCTGATGGAAAAACTGACGAGTCTCGAGAAGTTGCAGGAACGCCGCAATGCGGTAATGGCTGAGCGTCCTGAGGAGAAACCGCGCATTATAGTGTCGGCTGGAACCTGCGGACAGGCGCGGGGGTCGCTAGAGGTCTACGAGGCGTTCCGGGAGGCGATCGTCGAGCGAAAGCTCGAAGAAACGGTCGACCTGAAGGTTACCGGCTGCCATGGGTATTGCGAGGCGGAGCCGAACGCGCTAGTACTGCCGCAAGGGGTGTTCTACGCCAACCTTAAGCCGAAGAACGTGGCTGATATCGTCGAAGAGACGATCGTGAACAACAAGGTCGCAGAGAAGTACGTAGTCACTGACAAGGTGACCAAGGAAAGCTTTTCCTATGCGAGCGAGCTGCCGTTTTATCGCCGCCAACAACGGAACTTGCTGACCCTCAATACCTTGATTGAACCCACCGAGATTGACGACTACCTCGCGCTCGACGGCTACGCTGCGCTGGCGAAAGTGCTCGGCTCCATGAGTCAGCAGGATGTAATCGAGGAAATCAAACGCTCGGGACTGCGCGGCCGGGGAGGCGGCGGATTCCCTACCGGCAGAAAATGGGAGTTTTGTTTCAAAGAACAGAGTGACCGCAAGTACGTCGTTTGTAACGCCGACGAGGGCGACCCGGGCGCGTATATGGATCGCAGCCTCTTAGAGGGTAACCCGCACATCGTGATCGAGGGTATGCTGATAGGGGCGTACGCAGTAGGGGCGCAGGAAGGATATATCTACGTTCGTGACGAATACCCCATAGCCGTAAGGCATTTGCGAATCGCGCTGGAGCAGGCGCGGGAGCTGGGGCTTCTCGGTGACTCGATCCTCGGCAGCGATTTTAGCTTCGACGTACACATGAGCCGAGGTGCCGGCGCGTTCGTCTGTGGAGAGGAAACCGCATTGCTCCACTCAATCGAGAGCAAACGCGGCATGCCGCGGCAGCGGCCCCCGTTCCCGGCCCAAAAGGGATTGTGGGACAAGCCGACAAACATAAACAACGTTGAGACATGGGCAAACGTGCCGCTTATCGTCAACAAGGGAGCCGATTGGTTCGCGGCCCAGGGCACCGAGAAGAGCAAGGGCAGTAAGATCTTTGCGCTCGTAGGAAAGATCAGAAACACGGGGCTCGTGGAAGTGCCGATGGGCATTACCCTGCGCGAGCTGGTGTACGAAGTCGGCGGCGGCATACCCGACGACAAGCAGTTCAAGGCGGTGCAGACCGGAGGCCCTTCAGGCGGATGTATCCCGGAGCACCTGCTGGACCTGCCGGTGGATTTTGACGCGCTTAATGAAGCCGGTTCTATCATGGGATCGGGCGGAATGGTCGTCATGGATGAGGCGACCTGCATGGTCGACGTGGCGAAGTACTTCTTGGAGTTTCTCGAAGGCGAATCGTGCGGGAAGTGTACCCCGTGTCGAATGGGCACGCCGTTGATGCTGCAAATCGTGGAGCGCATCTGCGACGGGCATGGGTCTCCGGGAGACCTTGACGCGCTCGAGAACCTCGCGAAAACGATCAAGAATTGCTCGCTCTGTGGACTCGGTCAGACATCATCGAACCCGGTGTTGTCGACGTTGCGGTACTTCCGCGACGAGTATGAAGCGCATGTACACGACAAAGTCTGTCCGGCTTGCTTGTGCCCGAGCCTCATTCGCTACGAAATTGATCAGGAGACCTGCATCTCGTGTGACCGTTGCCGCAAAGCGTGTCCGGTCAGTGCGATTACCGGTGAGCTCAAGCAGCACAACTACTACATTCACAACCACCTGTGCATCCGCTGCGGCGCATGCGAAGAGCAGTGTCCGGTGAGCGCGATCAGCCGCTTGCCCGGACACGAGCCGCCCGTGCAAGAGAAGGCGGGTGCCGCTGTAACGGCAGCTGGAGGGGAGCGGAAGGATGGCTAAGGAAGTAACCATAACCGTAGACGGCCGGAAGATCCAGGCGCTTGAGGGAGCGAATATCCTGCAGACCGCGCGGGACGCCGGGATCGATATTCCCGGGCTCTGTTATCACCCAAAGTTGACCCCGACCGGGGCATGCCGATTGTGCATGGTGAAAGTGAACGGAAGAGCCGTGCCGGCGTGTATGACCGGAGTTAGCGACGGGATGGAAGTAACGGCCTTCGACGAGGAGTTAGAGTCGTGGCGGGTGACCGGGCTTGACATCATCCTGAATGAGCACGAATGCGCCTGCACCGGCTGCGATATGGCCGGAGGGTGCGACCTGCAGGACCTGGCGTGCCGGTACGGCCTGATCGGTCTGAACCGGGAGCGGTTCCGCCGCTTCTACCGGGAGATCGCCGGCAAGCTGTCGCGGCTTCCGGGTCTGGACCAGGTATTGAACCGAATCGCCGAACGCAAGATGCCGACCCTCGACGAGCCGGCACCACCGTACAGCGGAAAGCATGCCGATTGCGTGCGCTGCGGGTACTGTATTGAGGCCTGCCCAATGGATCTGTATCCCATTATGATCGTGGATGCGTATCTTCAGGAGGATCACAGGCTGCTCAAGAAACTCTATCCCGAAGACTGTATTCGTTGCGATATGTGCGCGTACTGCTGTCCGGGCGAGATCAAACTGCCGTGGTACATCCAACAGGCGGTTCCGGTTAAGCAAGCCGCAGCGGGCAGCACCCGCTGATTGGAGTGAGAGGGAAACACGCATGTTCAGACTGTTGAAGCAAAATATAGTAGTAGCAGCGGTTTTTGTCGCGCTGCTCGTTGTCGGGATGGTGGCGGTCACGGGCTACGGCGAGTCAATCTACAACCCGTTCACCTTTGCAGCCGCTGATCCCGAGGTGGTGGAAGAACTGGAGCCGGAGGACCCGCCTGAGGAGGAGCAGGTGCTCAGCGCCACCGCCGAGGGCTACGGGGGGCCGCTGACCGTTGAGGTGACGGTGCGCAACGGCGAGATTGTCTCGGTAGAGGTGGTTG
>PWQX01000018.1 GCA_003556605.1 Spirochaetaceae bacterium | reverse complement strand
TTTCTCAAGAATCCGGAATTTACCTCGTTGGATGATGTTCCGCGCCAGCTGAGCTTTCCGGATTCTTGAGAAACCTGCCGATACTAGATTCCGTCGGCTGACCAGGAAGTTTTCCTCCCTCCCGGCCAATGAAATAAGGCGCCCCACTGCAGGAACAGCGGGAGCGCCGGTGACAACTGTGAAGACGCCACAGTCATCGACTACAACCTATCCGATTTTGTTCATCAGTTCCAGATCAATTGCCTCGAAACTCCCTGCTTGTTGTGTGGAACGATCCATCCCGGGCGAATCCACGCGTATGTGGCCCGTAACTACCGCGACCGGGAACGCCGGGAGAATAGGCCGATCGTCGTTCCGGTGATCATCTGTTCGCTGGCCCAAGAGCAGGGAAAGCAGTACACGAAACGACTGTTGCCCGAGTTCCTTACTCCTCGCAGCGTAATCCGGCTCGATCACCTCCTTGAGGCGGCGGCGCTGCCGGCAGAAGAACGCACAGCAGACCGGGTATGCGAGATTCTCGGCTGCATTGATCCAAGGACCGCCCGCAGGCGGCTTGCCGCCCTCAACGGCGCGATCAATCACGTGACGCTGGAGCTTTCCTACCGCCGGGCATCCACACCGGAGCTTGGAGCACTGCCGGCAAACGATCCGGACACTGCGCCGTTAGATCACCTGCAGATGCTCTACCAGGGCGAACAGGAAGCGCAAGATCGAGCCGGCAGAGCGGCAGCGCCGCTTGCCACACTCGCGGCGTTTCTGCAGGCGGCGATGCGGAAACTACCGCAGAAAAAACCATCGAGTTGTGTCTCGCTCTCAGGCTGTCCGCCGTGATAGAGCTGCTGATCACAGGAGGAACACGCATGAACACAGAAGATTGGAGGCACCTCGATGAGAAACACCTCGAAGCCTGGCAACAGCGCCTAGAGCTGGTTGAGACACTGCTCGACGAGCGCATCCACGAGAGCGAGCAAGCCGAGATCCGCCGCGCCTATATCCGGCAGCACGGCGTAACCGAGCGTACAATCCGCAATTACCTCGGGCGCTACCGCGAGCGGGGAGCCGAGGGGCTGTTGCTCCATCGCCGGCATGCGAAAAGCCACTCTCCCCGCGTTCATGAAGCGGCGCTACGAGAGCGGATCCTCGCGCTCGTGGAAGAACACCCGCGCCGCACCGTGCCGCAGATGCGGCGGATGCTCACCAGGGACCCTGAGTACCACGATGCAATCGCAGGCGTCTCAGACCGCTCAATTTACCGCTTTCTTGCCGAGCAGGGGCTCACCCAGAAGCAGCGTGCCGCCAAGGCGATTGATCCCGGAAGGCGATCGTGCCGGCAGTTTGAGGCGGCCGCCTCGATGGAGCTCGTGCAAGGTGATGCTCGCGACGGTATCTGGCTTCCCGATGCTGAGGATCCCGAGAAGGCGAAAAAGACCTACCTCTTCGGCTGGGTGGATGACTACTCGCGCAAGATCCTCTTTGCCCGCTACTACTGGGATGAAAAACTTCCCCGCATGGAGGACTCGTTCAAGACGATGATCCTGCGCTGGGGGATCCCCAAAAAAGCTTATCTCGACAGCGGAAGCGTTTATATCGCCGGCCAGTTCGCCTTCGTGCTCTCAAAGCTGAAAACCCGCAAGATTCACCACCGGCCCTACCAGGCGTGGTGTAAAGGGAAAATTGAGATTGTAATGAAAATACTCAAAAACGAGTTCCAATCGGAAGCCGAGCGAGCGGGGTTCCACACCCTCGAGGAACTCAACACCGCCCTGTGGGCCTGGATTGAGGTGGAGTACAACCGCCGCAATCATTCGGCCACCGGCGAGCCTCCCGATACCCGTTTTGCCGCGGGGCTCTCAAGCGATCACCGCAGAATCGAGGACCTGCGGTGGTTTGAATCGCTGTTTCTCGTTCGCGACACTCGCAGTGTACACAAGTACGGCACCGTCAAGATTGAGGGCAAAGAGCACCGCACCAAAGCCCTTCACGGCGCGGTAATCGAGGTGCGCTAAACCCCTTCGACCTCTCGGCCGTCTGGCGCCATGAGGGCGACACGTGCGTTAAAACGCTCCCGGTGCATACCCTCAACAATCCCGCGGCCGAGCGCTTGCCCGAAGAGCGCCAGACGCCCGCATCTTAGGTTTCCAAGGCCGCCGCAGCGTTCTTTAGCGAACTGCGTGAACGCCATGCGAAGCTGCGCAGCGCACAGACCGCACCGCGATACAGCAAACTCACCCACGGAGGAGGATCATGAAAGAGGCAATCCTCAACCATTACGGATTCTCGCGCCTTCCCTTCGGCAAGGACATCGCAGTCAAAGAGGTGTTCCCCACCGCTTCGGCAAGCGAAGCGGCATCAATGCTCGAGCTCGGCCTTGAGACCGAGGACATCATGGTGCTCACCGGCCCCATAGGCTGTGGTAAATCGTTGGTGTTGCGTTCGGCAACCCACCGCTTCGACACCAACGCCTACCAGGTGATCTATCTGCGCGGCGCTATCGGCACCCCGGCGGAGCTGTTGAAGCTCATCCTGCAAGGGATGAAGATCGACCCGCCGTATTCGGCAACAAAGGCAAAACCAGTGTTCTACGACGCGGTGGCCGAGGCGAAGCGAAGGCCGGTGGTCGTAATCGACGATGCCCAAGATACCGCCACTGAAGCACTGCTGGCGCTGAAGACGATGACGAACTTCGACGGCGATTCGGCAAACCGGATCACCTTTATCCTCGCCGGGCAACCGGAACTCGCGACGACGTTGCAGTTTGCCCACTTCGAGGCATTGCGGGCACGGATTCGGCTCTCTTACGCGCTCGCTGCGATGAGCTTGGAGGAGACGATTGCCTACATCGATCACGGCCTTGCGATTGTGCAGTATACCGGCTCGCTGTTCTCCGACAACGCGAAGATAGAAATCTTCCACCGAACCGGCGGCATCGCCCGAGCTGTCAACTCACTGTGCTACCGCGCGATCCTCGCCGGAGCCATTGAGCAGAAACAGGTCATCGATGCCGCCGATATCCCTCTGGAGGTCGGATGAGTTCGCCCCGCCGCTTTCCCCGCTCCGCCGGCGGTACTTCCAGCGGTTATCCGACGGACGTTCCGCCTGGCGGCGTTCGGAAACTATCCGTGACAGGGCGCGGAAAAACTGTCTGGCCGGTAACAGCCTAATTCTCCGATCTCCTTGCCGGTCACCTGGCGGCAGAAGAAGAGAAGGGCTGCAAGGGCTTGATTTTGTGTGGAGGCGGAAACATTCGGCCGTACAGCAAGGCCGGTCAAGAACTGATTTATCTCTTCTTCCGCAAGGGTTTCGGGTTTTGCTGTCGGAAATACTGCAGAAAACGGTCAATCCAGTTCTTGTATGCCTGCTCGGTTCGCCGGCTGTAATGGAGAGCGACGATTCTATCGTGAATCCGAGCGTAC
>PWQX01000243.1 GCA_003556605.1 Spirochaetaceae bacterium | reverse complement strand
CCTTTCGCACTGCGTCCGCTTTTCAGAACGATGATTGGTTTTTTCTGCGCAACCCTGCTCGCTGTTTCCAAAAAAGCCTTCCCCCGCTTGAGCCCTTCCATGTGCATCGCAATCACTTTGATTTCGGGATCATCCTCTAGATATTCCAGCACATCCACGTAATCTACATCGCTCATATTACCCAGGTCGATGGTTTTTCCCAGGTTGGTATCGAGAAAATTCTCTTGTCCTATCTGGACAATTCCTGTTTGGGCAATCACTGCCAAGGGGGGAGGTTCAGCAGGACGGGAAACCTCCATAAAAGCGCTGGTAAATCCTGAAAAAGCATTGATCACTCCCAGTGTATTGGGCCCAACAATCCTCGCTCCACTAATTTCCGCCAATCGAACTATTTCTTCTTGCAGTGCTTTTCCTTTTTCATCAGCGTCACTAAAACCCTGGCTGATAATTATGTAATTTTTTATACTCTTGTTCAAGCATTCCTTAAAAATCTCAAGCACCCGGTCTCGTCCCAAAGAAATGATTGCCACATCAACATTTTCAGGAAGTTCCTTAATATTTGAAAAGGCTTTTAAGCCGGCAATTTCTTTTGCCCTGGGGTTGATGGGATAGATTCTCCCCTGGTATCCGAAACGCAGGAGTATTTCTACAATGTTATTATTTCCTACTCCTGTTTTTCTTGGAGCCCCAACGATCGCGACAGAAGATGGGTTAAAAAATGGTTGCATCAGCATACCCTCCAACTGGTCTATACAAATGAGACGACTCGTCTTCCCGAGCGCACCAGTTCAATTCGTTTTTAAAATGCAGACATCTAGTCAGGAAGAGGGTATACACCCTCTTCCTGACCATTACATTTCTCCAGTTCAGATGCCAGGTAGTGACATCAACGCAGCAGGTTTTGCGCGATCACAATTCTTTGGATCTCGTTCGTGCCCTCGTAGATCTGCATAATCTTGGCATCACGCATGTATTTTTCCATGGGGTATTCCTTGGAATAACCGTAACCCCCCATTACCTGTAATGCTTCCACAGTTACCCTCATGGCTACATCCCCGGCGAAACACTTGGACATGGCTGATTCCAAGGAAAAGCGTGCCGCTTTTTGAGAAACCATGTATGCGGCCCGGTGAATTAGGAGCCTGGCTGCATCGATTTCCATGGCCATGTCGGCCAGCTTGAATTGGATTGCCTGGAACTGGGCAATAGGGCGACCGAACTGCTCCCGTTCCTTAGCGTATTTCAATGCCCTTTCGTAAGCCGCCCGGGCTACACCCAGGGCCATAGCCCCTACCATGGGCCGGGAAATATCCAGGGTGGTCATGGCAATCTTGAATCCTTCTCCTTCCTCACCCAGCCTGTTGCTGACAGGCACACGAACATCCTCAAAAAAGACTTCAGACGTGTTGGAGGCGCGAATGCCCATCTTATTCTCTTTTTTCCCTGCCGAAAGCCCCGCAGCACCTTTTTCAACCACGATGGCGGTAAGCCCTTTCAGCCCCTTGCTTCGATCTACGGAAGCAAATACAGTATAAACATCTGCAAAACCGCCGTTGGTAATAAAACACTTGCTGCCATTAATCACGTACTCATCGCCCTCGCGGCGAGCTACCGTTGCCACGGAGCCTGCATCGGATCCTGCGCCAGGCTCTGTTAGACAAAATGCCGCAAATTTGCCTTCGCTCAAGGGAGTTAAATACTGTTCCTTTTGTTCGTGGCTCCCGGCGATAAGGATGGGATAAGAAGCCAGGGAATTGGCTGCAGCACCGGTGGTGATACCGGCACAAGCCCTGGCCAGCTCTTCGATGACCAGGCAGGCCGTGATCATGTCCACCCCGGAACCGCCGTACTCCTGGGGTATAGTCATGGTGCTGAAACCCTGTAAAATCATGTCTTGCAGCAATTCCATGGGAACTTCATTTTTTTCATCGCACTCTGCAGCTACGGGTTCAATCTTGTTTTCTGCGTAATCCCGGGCCATTTTTTGCATGGTCAACTGTTCTTCTGTCAATGAGAAATTCATCCTGCTAACCTCCTGATTTTTTAGTTGTAGTGATAAAAACCGCGTCCTGTTTTTCTGCCATAGTGCCCGGCTCTAACCAGCTTTCTCAGCAAGGGGCAAGCGCGATACTTGGAATCGCCAGTCTCATTGTACAGCGTGTCAATCACCATGAGGAGCGTATCTAACCCTACAAGGTCCGCAAGGGCCAACGGCCCGATGGGGTGGTTTGCCCCCAGCACCATGCCCTTGTCGATATCTTTCGCGCTGGCAATCCCCTCCTGCAGCACAAAGATGGCTTCATTGAGCATGGGCACCAGGATGCGGTTGACAGCAAACAGCGGTGCTTCCTCCACGGCAATGGGTTCTTTGCCCAGTTTGCGTGACACTTGCATGGCTAAAGCAAAGACTTCTTCGGATGTATCGCTTCCCTTGATCACTTCCACCAGCTTCATTACAGGCACCGGGTTAAAAAAGTGCATGCCCACGACTTTATCCGGCCTTTTTGTAGCAGAAGCGATTTCGGTAATGCTCAAGCCGGAAGTGTTGGAAGCCAGCACGGTATTCGTGCTGCACACAGAATCCAGCCTGGCGTAAAGGGCTTTTTTGGCCTCCATGTTTTCAAAGATAGCTTCAATAACTATATCTACATTTGCCAAACTTTCCAGGTCCGTGGTAACGGCTATCCTGCCCAGCACAGCGCCCATGTCTTCTTTTGTTCGCCGCCCTTTTTCCACATCCCGTGACAGGTTTTTTTCAATTCCTTTCAGCCCTTTTTCGATAAATTTTGTTTCTACATCGTTTAAAAACACATCATAACCCGCCTGTGCGGCTACCTGGGCTATGCCACTGCCCATCAGGCCTGCTCCAATGACCCCTACTTTTTTCACTTCCACCTGCTTCGCCTCCTTGAGATTGATGAAATTTTCTGCTGCCCCTGTTGGCCAGGGGTAAAATGTTATGATTATGGGCAGTCTTCAATTAAGATGGACATACCCATCCCTCCGCCCACGCAGAGGGAAGCCATGCCGAGGTTAAGGCCCCTTCTTTTGAGTTCATATATGAGCGCGATGGTTATCCTGGCCCCGGTCGCACCGACAGGATGCCCCAGACCAACGCCGCTGCCATTGACATTGACAATTTCCCGGTTCAATCCCAGCAGTTTTTCGCAGGCCAGGTATTGTGCCGCGAAGGCTTCGTTTAACTCAATTAACTGGATATCATCCAGGGAGACATTCGCTTTTTTCAGCAATTTTTGCGTTGCCGGAACCGGTCCGTAGCCCATGAGCCATGGTTCAACGGCTGCCCAGGCATAAGAGACGATGCGGGCCAGGGGTTTAATACCTAATTCCTTGGCCTTGGACTCCTTCATTAAAACCACTGCTGAAGCACCGTCGTTGAGTCCTGAAGAATTGCCTGCCGTCACCGTTCCGTCTTTCTTAAAAACGGGAGGCAACTTGGCTAAATCCTCCATGGTTAAATCACCCCGGGGATGTTCATCTCTTTCAATTACCTTGGTTCCTTTCCGGGAAGTGATTTCAAACGGCACCATCTGGCTGTCAAAATATCCGTTTTCAATGGCCCGGGCTGCATTGAGGTGGCTTCTTAATGCAACTTCATCCTGTTCCTCCCGGGTTATATTGTACTTTTCCGCCAGGTTTTCCGCGGTCACTCCCATGATCACGTTATAGTTCGGGTCGTGCAGCAGCTCCCAGAGCCCGTCGGTCATTTCTCCGTGCTGCAGGCGCTTTCCCCACCGGGCATCTTTTAATACATAGGGTGCCGTACTCATTCCCTCTGTACCGCCGGCCACGACGATTTCTGTATCTCCCAGGGCAATTTCCTGGTAACCGCTGACAATGGCCTGCATACCTGAACTGCACTGCCTTTGAATAGTAAAGGCCGGCTTGTCAAGGGGTATACCAGCTTTAATTGCTGCCACGCGGGCGATATTGGCTTCATCATATCGCATGATACAGTTCCCCAGGATAACTTCGTCGACCTGTTCCGGCTCCAGTTTTGAGCGCTTCACGGCTTCTTTGATGGCCGTGGCTGCCAATTCGTTCGGAAGTATGTTCTTAAAGGCGCCGCCGAAGTCACCTATTGGTGTCCGCACGGCTGAAGTGATCACGATATTTTCCATAACTCCTGAGCCTCCTCATACAATTTTATTGGAGCAAACACTTGTTCATATATTTCTCCATGTGCATTGCTCCGCATGCAAATAGCTTATTTCATCAAGACCTGCCTGGCCCCACGGGGAAAGGGCAATATATCGTTCATTCAGTACCTTCCTGTGGAGGCGGTTCTATCGGCTCTTCGCTAGCTAATATGTTGACTCTGAAGCCGCTGCTTGCTCCGGCGACATAGTCAGGGAACATATACTTGCCAGATTTTGTCCCGTTATCATATGCCCAACCCCGTGGTAGCCTTGACAACAAATGTCTACGGCAAAAGTATTTTTTCTACTTAAAAAAATCATCCCATTCTTTACGCAGGTCGCGCTTTAATATTTTTCCGCTGGGCGTTTTCGGCAGCTCCTCCACGAAGATAAATCCTTTGGGAACTTTAAAGGGGGCCAGGTTTTTCTGGCACAATTCTTTTAGCTCCTGGGCTTCTATTGTTTCACCAACCTTGGGTACAACAATGGCTGTCACTGCTTCCACCCATTTCTCATGAGGAAGACCTACCACGGCAACTTCGGACACCCTTGAGTCCTGGTAAATTAACTCTTCCACCTCCCTGGTTGCCACATTTTCACCACCCGACTTAACTATGTCTTTTTTGCGATCGACCACGGTGATGAAGTTGTCTTCATCGAGAACACCGATATCGCCGCTGTGGACCCAATCGTATGCAAAAACATCCTCTGTTTTTTCCGGTTCCTTGAAATACATCAGCAAGGCATGGGGCCCCCGACCGCAGATTTCTCCCGGAACTCCCGGCTCTGTAATGATATTGCCGTCATCGTCCATCAGGCAAGTTTGCATATTAAGCCCACCCTGTCCGGCAGAACCGGGTTTTGTTGTCATGTATTCCGGTTTCAAGATCGTGTGATAAGGGCCCAATTCTGTCTGCCCGTAATAGTTGTAGAAACGCTCACAGCTGGGCAGGCGCTGCAGCAGTTCTTTTAAAACCTCAACGGGCATGATGGAAGCACCGTAGTAACCTTTTTGGATGGAGCTCAAATCATGTTTCTCAAAATCCGGGTGACGCAAGAGCCCGATCCATACCGTGGGAGGGGCAAAAAACATGGTTGCCTTGTGTTCTTCTACCATTTCCATGATTGCTTTTGGATCGGCCTGCAGCAGCAGCACATTTGTCGCCCCGACCCAGAAACAGGGGTTCAAGAATACATCCCTTTGAGCACAGTGGAATATGGGCAGTGCATTTAAATTAATATCTTCGGCAACATATTCCCCATCGACGATGCTGCCCATGTATTCTGCTAACAGAGACTGGTTGTTCAGGATAACACCCTTGGGCAGGGTTTCTGTTCCGCTGGTATAGGTCATTTGTACGGGATCCTCAATATGCAGGTCCAGATCAGGTTCTGTAGCCGGGTATTTTTTATACCAGTCGTCGAAGGAAAGAAATGTCTCAGGCGCCGGCTTTCCAGCTCCCTGGTTGGACCAGACCAGGGTTTTGACTCCGGGCATTTCATCCATCACGTCTTTCACCAGGTCATACAGGGCATCTTCCACAATAAAGATCTTGCTCTCGGAATGATTAATACAATAACTGATATCCTTTCCCCTCAGCAGGTAATTGATGGCCAGGTATATGCCTCCAGCCTTGGCCGTACCCATCCAGGTAATGACGTGGTGCGCGGTATTGTGGGCCAGGATGGCGACGCGGTCGAATCGCTGCAGTCCCAGGTCTAACAGGGCATTGGCAAAGCGGTTGCATTCCTCTTCAAGTTCAGAATACGTATATTCGATGTCTTGAAAAATGAGGGCCTTTTTGTCTGGATACCTGTACGCGCTACGCTTGAGCAGATCCGCGATAACCCAGCGGTTCACCTTGTTATAGCGCTGCCTTAAGAATTGGACACTTTCGTAATTAACCTCAGAATAAAACTTCTTTTGTTCTTCGGTGAGCTTTTTGGTCATAACCATTCTCCTTTCAAAGTTTTGCATCATACACGAAATGACTATACATTATGTTCCTACCTGAAATAAATATTCATCTTCCTGTTGTCTGGATATCACCCTCTTCGCTGATCGTGGCCTGTTGACCAGTGTGCAACCAGCTGTTTTTAATCTTCATCTCGGTTACCCGGAGATTATTAAAATACCCCTTCATCATTGTTTCTCCCCGGAAGATCAGTTCCCCCACCATTCCTGGAGAAATATCTACCTGCCGTTCATCGACTACCCGGGCTTCCGTATTTGGAAATGCTACCCCGATAGACCCTGCCTTGCGAATTTGGTCTTCTGGGGGTAAGTAAAAACCACCCGGCCCCATTTCTGTATACAGGGTTAGATTGTAAACCTGGGCATCCCCGGAATGATCGAGAAAGATCCGATATTTCTTAGGATCCACGGGCGAAGCGCCATAGAAGCAGCATACCAAGTCGCTCAAGTCTACAAGGTATTTATTCTGGAGCTGCATGAATATCTGCATGAATATATCGAACAGATCGATAAAACCAAATACAATATTGATCTTTTCTTTTTCCATGATACTTATAACTTCCTGGATGTCCGGAGGATTACTGTGTTTAACAAGAATATTATGGGCCCCGACATAGATGCCGGACAACAGAAAAAGGTTTAATGAAGCATGATGAGCTAAGGGGGCAAGGTGCAGTATCTTATCTGCTCGATTGATGCCTAATATCGCGATCATATTTACAGCCGCAGCAGTAATTCGCTGGTGATCAAAGAGGGCACCTAGAAGATTAGTCTTAACTCCTGAAGTATACAGTATCTGACAATCATCCCACTGGTTTACCTCAATGCCGGGTTCATTTAAACTGGTATCCAGAAGGAGCGTATTCCAATCAAGATACTTATCCGTTCTTTTCTGTGCGGGTATTTTCCCAAGGGGTAAAAATTTCTCTACTGGTTTTAATTTTGTCTTGATGGCGAAAATCAGCTGTGCATCACGAGGATCGAATATGACCATTTTACTGTCAGTAATATTAATTATTTGTTGTATCTCCCGGGCAGAAAAGCTATTACTAATGGGAACAACAACGCAACCGAGTTTTAATGCTGCAAAATAAGATACGATTATTCTGTCAGAGTTTTGTATAATTAGGGCTACTTTATCCCCTTTATTCAGGCCTTCACCTCTCAATGCATTGGCCAGGATATTAACTTTGGCGTTTAATGCCGCGTAACTAATACTTTTCCCGTCGAATCTCAAGGCTTCATTTTCTGGCGTACGCCTGGCATTTACAGATAAAATAGACCCCAAAGGCATGCTTTTCACCTTCTCATTTTTCACCTTCTCAAGGGTTTTAACCATTGGTTGTCCCTTTAATAAGCAAAAAACGTGCCAATATTCACTTCTTATTAAATTGTCATGGTTTTTCCGCTTGTTTGCAGGAGTGTAAATAGCGGATTTGATCCCGAAATCATTAATGTGTTATTATTGATCGCGCCTGCTATATATTGCATCTGTGCAATATTTTTGTGTCTGTGCAATAATAAACAAAAGATTACTACATAATTCAAAGGATTTTGTGTTATAAAAATGGAATTTATTAATAAACTTTTGATTACTGAAATTATTATGAAAATAGTTAAAGGGTTTGTTAGAAATGATTCAATCACAAAAGGTCCAGTTTGAAGAACTATTTACTTCATTCCCGCTGGGGTTGATCATCCTGGATGCGGAACAAAACCTGCTGTATATGAATAAACAAGCCGAAAAAATCATGCATGCATTTAACCAAGACATCGATATTATGCTGCGACATGTATTTGGAAATGATGACTACACGGCTATTGCGGAATCGGGCATGTTCTTCTCAAAGGTAAAAAAAATTGGGCAAAACCTGTTTCATATGCAGGCACGTTCCCTCTTTCTGCATGAAACGAACAATGAAGTCACCATACTTATATTTAATAACCTGGAAAATATAAAAGAACTGGATATGATCGATAGTTTAAAGAGAATTAATACAGAGCTGGAAAATATTTTGGAATCGTCATATGATGGCATTATACTCAGCGATAAAACGGGAAGGATTTACCGGGTGAGCAAGAGTGTGGAGCGGTTGACCGGTGGAGTAAAATGCTCCGATATCATGGGAAAAACAGCCCAGGAATTAGAAAACGAGGGCTATATTCTTTCCCAGACGAGAAAAATTCTGGGTAAAAACCCCCTGATGGTGACGCAAAAGCTGCGCACCGGCGTGGAGATCTTTATTACAAGTAACCGCGTTTTTGATGAAAAAGGAGAAATTCTGTTTAACGTTGACAACCTTAGAAACATGGAAGAGCTGAACCAACTGAAAAAAAATATGGAAGAAGCCAGGGGTTTGAGCCAACGTTATTTAACAGAACTGCAAGAATTACGGGATCGCCTCATGGAACAAGACAAAATTATCATTCGCAGTGCCGAGATGAAGCACCTTATGGATGCGATACTTAAAGTATCAAAAACCGATGCCAATGTATTAATTACCGGCGATACCGGGGTGGGCAAAGAAATAGCCGCGAAAATGATCCATAAAATGAGCAGTCGAAAAGAAGGCCCTTTTGTGGTAATTAATTGCGGGGCGATTCCCGATACCTTGCTGGAATCTGAACTTTTCGGTTATGAAGCGGGAGCCTTTACGGGAGCACGGAAAGAGGGGAAAATTGGTTTCATGGAGATAGCCAAAAAGGGCTCGCTTCTAATGGATGAAATAGGAGATCTGCCCCTGGGACTCCAGGTTAAACTATTAAGAGCTATCCAGGAACAAACAATATACAAGTTGGGGAGCTCGGTTCCGATCAAACTCGATTTACGCATCATGGCTGCTACCAATCTCAACCTTGAAGAACTCGTGTCAGCGGGGAAGTTTCGGAGCGATCTATATTACAGGTTAAATGTTTTACCGCTATACATTCCTCCTTTAAGAGAGCGCAAGGAAGATATCATCCCCCTGGCCTATCATTTTTTGGAAAAATTCAACAAGAAATACAGCGCGGACAAGTTTTTGAGTCTGGAAGTTTGCAATATCTTGGAGGCACATATCTGGCCGGGTAACGTGAGAGAGCTAGAAAACCTGATCGAAAGGCTGGTTATTATTTGTGAAGAAAAGAAGATCACCAAGGATTACCTGCCTGGCAGCTTGAGAAACCAGGAATCCGATGATATATATCCAGAAGATGTAACCAGTTTACGAGAAGCCATCAGTAAACTTGAAGAAAAGCTTATTCGAAAAACCCTCCTCAATTATAAGACCAAGCAGAAAGCTGCCCAGGCGCTCAATATTGATTACTCCACGTTTTATCGCAAGTTAAAGAAATACAACATCCTTTAAACCCTCAGTTTAGAAACCCTCCATCCCCGTGGCAAGGCTTTTTCTAGGGGCCTGACCGTCTCCCCCTTCGATGCATTGCAATCTTGCAAGATTTATTGCAGTTGCGCAATAAATCCGCTGCACCAATTATCTATTATCAAAACATTACAACTATACTTTGCGGTAGAAAAATTTGCATTTTTTCGACTCTGCTGATTATAGCAATGAAAATATGAGGTTATTGAATTTAGACCGGGGTGATAATTCTGTCCTGGCATGATTATTGCTTGGTATTTAAAATAAGATTTACATAACTTCCCTGTTTAAGTTGATTCTTCTTATCTTTATTCTCCAGGCCAGGTGCCAGGACTTTGTTAAGCCCGGTTTTAGAATCGGATGCAGGGGTACAAGGCCTTGGAATCTTGGAATGTAGAGTAACGTTTTCTTTTGCTGTTTATGAAGTGCTAAAGGTGGTGATACATGGGCAGTTTGAGCGGTATTTTTTTCATTTGGCGTTGTTGGCGTAGCGTACTGGTGTCCAATTCACTGTAAAGGAGGAAATATCTTTGGCCATTAAGAGAGAAGATGGCGCAGTCCAGCCAGGAATCAAGTGGTGGCGCTTTACCACGCGCATTCCCGGGATTCATGTGGACTTAAACTGGCCCCTGATCGTCCAGGGGGGGTTAATGACCATGGCGACTGCGGCCGCTGCGGCACCCCTGTTTATGGGGTTTTTCGGTGTTAGTTTTGAAGTGGGCTGGGCTTTAGCAAGTCTGCCGTTAGGCTGGTATTGGATTCAGGCGTTCTTGTTCGGTCTGCCCTATAACCCGGGCTGGATCACACCCGCTCTTCCCCTGGTCTTGATGCACCTGGGCAGGTATGATGTTGGAGTCCCGACAATCCAGGCCATGACGGCCCTGGCGTTGACCGTGGCATTTATCATGCTGTTTTTTGCGATAACGGGACTGGGTGAAAAATTCTTTTCGTGGATCCCCATTGAGTTGCGGGCTGGCATCATTCTCGGCTCGGCGATCGCAGCCTTCATGGGCGAATTTAACCGCCTGGAAACCGCGGGCATGCCCATCACGATGGTTATTGTTTGGGCTGTCGTGTTTCTGCTCATGTTTTCCATCTGGATTTCCGATTATAAAACAAAAAGCAGGTTTGTTCGACAGCTCGCTACTTTTGCCATGCTAATCGGTTTTCTAGTGGCTGGTGGTGTTGGTCCTCTAGTTGGAGAAGTGACAATGCAGCTCCAGTGGGGTCTCTTCATTCCGCCTTTCGGTGAAGCAATTAGATCCGTATCTCCTTTCTTCGTAGGTTGGCCTACCTGGGATATGTTTGTAACGGCTTTTCCCCTGGCGATCTTGGTCTACGTCGTTGCCTTCGGTGACATGATTTTAGCCAATACTCTGCTGGCAGATGCAGACCATGCACGGCCCGATGAAAAAATCCTGACCAATACGACGACTTTACACTATTCCTTGTTTTTCCGTAATCTCGGTCAAGTATTGACTTTTGGGCCTCTAATTCCCATGCACGGCCCCATCTGGACGGGAGTCGCCGTGTTCATTATCGAGCAGTATAAAGAGGGACGCAAACAGATGGAGTCAATCTTTACCGGTGTAATCAACTGGTATTGGTTGGCCTTTATTCTTGTATTTCTCTGGCCTGTCGTTTCATTCATGCGGCCCATTTTACCGGTCGCGCTGTCCATTACCTTGATTCTGACCGGTTTTGCCTGTGCCTATATCGCCATGCGGATGGTTGATACTCCGACCTCCAGGGGTTACGCCCTGTTTATCGGCCTGATTATCTTCAAGTACGGGGCGGCCTGGGGGCTTGGAGTTGGTCTTCTCATGTTCTTCCTGCTGCTTGTCCAGAGGAAACCCATTGTTGCCATACCATATGATGATGAATCGGATAAAGTCATTAAAAAATAAAGAGGCGAATGCTGAACCAAATAAAGGGCGAGGAGAAATACCCTTTTCCCCTCGCCCGAGAACTTTTTTACATTTTACCTTGAATCAAAGTGAATGGTGGAGATGATAACATGAATCTATTACAAAGACTGTACCAGGTGGCCTCAGAGACGCCGGAAAAAGATGCCCTGGTTTACCGGGACAACGTCTACACTTATCAAGATCTCTGGAAAAATGCCC
This sequence comes from Spirochaetaceae bacterium, assembly GCA_003556605.1. Taxonomy (GTDB): domain Bacteria; phylum Spirochaetota; class Spirochaetia; order DSM-27196; family SLAA01; genus B1Sed10-166. The sequence continues at coordinate 1,630 of PWQX01000243.1, read as the reverse complement.
TTTCCCTGGCCGCCGGGTTTAAAAAAATGGGCTTACAGGAAGGGGAAAGAATTTTTATCGTTCTACCAAACTCCCCGGAGTTCATCATTTCTTACTACGGGATCATGGCTGCTGGCAATATCATTGTTCCCGTGAACCCTATTTATACGTCCAAGGAGTTGGGGGTTCTATTAGCTGACGCGAATCCTGCCGCAGTTATTACCAACGCGGACATCGTTCCCACGATTAACAAAGCGCTCCAGGAAAATGACTTGCCTGAAAAACCCTGCGTCGTGATTCGAACGGAAGAAGAAAGCGGATCGATTTATTCCTTTAATAACCTGCTGACCACGGAACCGCTTAAAGATGTAGACCTGGAGCAGGATGCTGAGAGAGTTGTGGAGTTTCTGTATACGTCGGGAACCACCGGGGAACCCAAAGGAGCCATGTTAACCCACAACAACCTGTACTCCAACACAAAAACTTTTTCCAAATAAACAGAAATGACAGAGAAAGACAGGGCGCTCCTGGTAGCCCCGGCCTATCATGCAGCAGCACAGACCTGTACCATGAACAATGCCCTCTTTGCAGGCGGAACACTGGTGATTCACGATGGCTGGAAGGGCAGCGAACCTGTACTGCAGTCTTTTCAAGACGATAAGATCACCTTCTTTTTTGGGCCGCCAACCATGTATACTTTTTTAGTCAATGACCCCAATCTTGCGCAATATGATGTATCATCGCTGCGCCTGGCTTTTACCGGCGCTGCATCACTCCCCGCGGAGATCTTTAAGCGGTTTAAAGGTTTCTTTGGCTTTGAAATCATGGAAGGCTATGGTCTTTCGGAAACGTCACCTGTTGTTACAACAAATCCCTTCAGGGGGACAAAAAAAATCGGTTCTATCGGGCCTGCCATACCGGGAGTAGAGGTTAAAATATTTAATGACAATGATGAGGAACTTCCCCGGGGAGAGATCGGTGAAATTGTCGTCAAAGGGCCCAATGTGATGAAAGGGTATTATAACAAGGAAAAAGAAACCGCAGAAGCGATGCGCAGCGGGTGGTTCCATACAGGCGATATGGCCTACATGGATGATGACGGCTATGTGTTTATTGTTGACCGCAAAAAAGATACGGTCATTCGGGGAGGGTTGAACATCTATCCCCGTGAAGTAGAAGAGGCAATCTACACGTTCCCCGGCGTATTGGAGGTTGCCGTTGTCGGTGTAAAAGACGAAGTAATGGGAGAAGAATTAAAGGCGTATATCGTTTCCCGGGAAGGAAAGGAGCTGGATACTGATTTGCTCAAGGAGCACTGCCGGGAAAGACTGGCAAAGTATAAAGTTCCCAGGTACATTGAGTTTGTAAGCAGCTTGCCGAAAACAACCACAGGGAAAATATTGAAGAGAGAGCTGCGGGAATCATAAGAAAGCAGGCTTTTCCTGGCCGCGCTTCTTTGTTCATCAAAAATATTGTTGAGGAGGTGAGATCCCGGTTGACCGTCACGCAGGGTTAAACCGGGAGCACCCAATGATGATGCAGAATCCGCTCTTGATCAAAACCATGCTGGACAGGTCACGCAAGCTATTTCCCAAGAAAGAAATCTTTTCCTGTGGCCTGGACAAAAACACCCGGTACACCTACGGCGATT
>PWQX01000164.1 GCA_003556605.1 Spirochaetaceae bacterium | reverse complement strand
CGGTGACCACAGCGGAGGGGTCCCACCCGTTCCCATACCGAACACGGAAGTTAAGCCCTCCAGCGCCGATGGTACTGCCCTGTAATGGGGTGGGAGAGTAGGTCGTTGCCGGGCTTTTTTTTGTGCCTAAACCTTGCACGCACTGCCCCCCGCGGTCTGGAAACATATTTCGCTTGATGAGCTGAAAGAGCTCGTGAAGGCGAACAGCGTTAACGCGCGGACCGAGCACGGAGGGTGCATACACCGCAAGTTGATACGACGAGCCGGATGACGAGATAACGGCCGGGCTACAAGAACGGCACCCGCTTAGGCGGGTGCCGCGTGGAGCCGTTCCTCAAGCTGTGAGCACCGTCGTGAGGCGTTACAGCAGCGCCGTGTCCGGAAGGAACAACGCGATCTGTGGAAATATTACGAGTAGGATCGTCACCAGCACGAGGATCAAGATGAACGGTGGCGTGCTCTTGATGACTTCTATGTACGGCCGTCTGAAGACCAACTGAGCTGTAAAGATATCTACGCCGAACGGTGGGGTCGCGGAACCGATCGCCGCCTGCAATACGACCAGCACTCCCAGCAGGATCGGATCGACGCCGGCTTGAATGACGTAAGGTGCGAAGACAGGGCTGAGAACGTAGATCGCTACGATCGGGTCGACGAACATACATCCGATGAAGTACGCCACCACAACAATCAGGATAACCATGAGATAAGTCGGGTCGGTACCGAAAAGCGGTACTAGAACCGCCTGAGGGATTCGAAGGAAGCTTAGGAGCCACGACAACGCCTGCCCGGCGCCGACGAGAATAAACACTACGCCGGTGATTACGCCGGTATCGAGGAAGCATTTAACCAGGTTCTGCGCTGTGATCTTGCGATACCATACTCCCTCGAGCAACAGCGCATACGCGACTGCTGCGGCTGCAGCCTCGGTAGGACTGAAGATACCGCCGTAGATACCCCCGATGATGATCAAGGGAAAGCCCATGACCGGAAGTCCCTCGCGTATTGCGTTTCGTCGCTGCGACCAACTCGCCTTCGGCAGTTGACCGACGTTCTTGCGCTTTGAGTACAAGTAGCAGTACACCGAGAACAAAGCGAAAATGAGAAGTCCGGGTCCCACACCGGCCAGAAACAGCTTAACGATCGACGTGCTGGTTACAACACCGTAGACGATGAAGCCTATACTAGGCGGTATCAAAAACGCGATGTCGCTTGAGTTGATGATCAGCGCGAGCGTGAAGGAGCTCGGATAGCCGGCCTGCAGCAGCATCGGACGCATAGTACCGCCGATCGCGGCGACGGTCGCCTGAGTCGAGCCTGACACGGCGCCGAACAGAGTGCAGCTGGCGTTCGTCGTTATCGGCAACCCCCCGGGGATGTGCCCAACGAAGGTCTGCACCATGTTGATCAGCTTCTTGGCGGCATCGCCGGAGGTAATAATACTGGCTCCGAGTATGAACATCGGAACCGCTACCAAGGCCGGTGGCATTATACCGGTTCTTACCTGCTGCACAACAACGGTCATATTGAACATCGGCATGTACAAGAACAAGTACAATGACAGCGACCCCAAAATCAGCAGCATGAAGGGAAATCCCAACAGCAGCTTCGTGACCATACTTACTACGAGAAAGAGCATGTCTCAATCTCCAGATTAGTCATACGCATTATCAATACCCTTCCGTCCCTTCCGGTTCGTATTCGCTCTGTTGCTCCGGAGACAACCACACCTCTTTCTCCACTAGATTCTTGATGATTGTGCGCACATATTGAATTCCGGCGGAAAGAAAGCCAAGCACCAGAATGATGATCGTCATCCAGAACGGTATACGAAGCGCCGGGGTAACCTGCTGGGTCAAGCGGGCGACGCTCATGTACTGATATGAAATGCGCGCCATGAAGAACATGACGGCTACGCCGTATGTTGAAATGATGATAATCATAACCTTCTGAGCTTTCGGCGGCAGCGCGTCGAAGATCGCGCCCATGCGAATATGACGTGCTTTGCGCACGGCATAACTCACTCCGACGAATGTAATGAACAGTATCAGAATGCCGGAGATTTCCTCCGCCCAGTAGATGCTGCGAAAGAAGTTACGGGCGACGACGTTCGCGATCAGCAGTGCGGCCAGAGCAAACACCCCGACGCTCAACACCGTAACTTCGAACCACTCTAGCGCGGTGCCTAAGGCGCGCGAAACCCGGGTAACCGGGCTGTCCTTAGTGTGCGCTTGCACGTCCGTGGCGGGCTCTTGCATAGATCAACCTCGCTTGTCCAAGTATGCCCACCGCCGTTTTTGCGCGGCGGCAGGCTACGTGAACGTTTAGATTTCCTTCGGCGCTACATCGGGCTTAGTTCAAGCCCAACGCGGCCTTGGCCTGCTCGATGTCGCTCACCAGCGCGTTGTAGATGGCTTCCGCATTCGGGCCGCCGATCTCAAAGAAGCGCTCATGTGCCGCCGTCGCGCGTTCGCGGAACGGTTCGAGATCATCGCCGGTGATTTCGCTGACTTGGATATTCGGCCGATCGTCGAGCATTGCTTGCAGGTCTGCTTCGTGCCGCTCGTCGATCCAGTTGGCCGCCGGAACGACTGCGTCGGCCCACCATTCGCGATGTTGTTGCCGAGCCTCGGGCGGAAGGGAGTCGAAGAAGACCATGTTCACGGTCGGAATCCCGACAAACGGCTCGGCGTAAATCTGGGTCAGATAATCCTGAACTTCGTAGAAGTTCATGCTGCGAATTGCGAACAGCGGGTTGATCTGTCCGTCGATGAGGCCCGTCTGGAGTCCGCTGTAAACCTCGCCGTACGCCATGGGAGTCGGCGACGTGTCGAAGGCGCGCCACTGCACGCTCAACATGTCTGAGGCCATGATGCGGACGTCGAACCCCCGCATATCATCGATCGAGTTAATTGGATGGTTCGAGGTGATCCACTGCCAACCTTCGTACATGATCGCAAGCGGCACCAAGCCTTCGCGGCGGTAGGATTCCTCGAGGATCTCCATCGTGTCACCGTTCCTGACGACCCACTCCATCACTTCGGCGATGCTCTCCTCGGGCCACAGGTAGTGCAGCCCGAACACCGAAGCTTCCGGGACGAACGCGCTCTTCCAGGCGAAGTCGGAGAATACATACTCTACAACCCCGAGCTGAGCCAGCTCGTTAATGTCGCGCGCATCGCCGAGCGTGCCGTACGGATATACATCGAGTCGGAACATACCATCGGACCAGTCGTACATATGTTCTGCGAAGTTCTCGGCCCAGACAGTCATGAAGTCTCCCTCGATCTCCTCGGATGCGAGGCTGGCCTCAATTGTACGGTCTAAGATCTGAGGGTCGTCCTCGACCACTTCTTCTTCCGCTGCACATGCGGCGAGCAACACAACGCCCGCTACAAGGACCGCTGATACGGTCAGCTTGGATATCGTTTTCATTCAAACACCCCCTTTAGGTTTCTTGGCTTTGATTACGAAAAAACACAGTGTATTCTTTTTGCTATGGGTATGTGGGTATACTACGCACTCCTCGGTTGAATACCTCCTTGGCAGTGTTGGTATCGATACCTATCCGGGGACCTTGGTCCGGTGCTCTGTTACGGACTGCAAACGCATGCTCAGCCGGCGAGGAAATCACGCGCGTATGGAGCCGCTCAACTGCGTACTGCAACGCTCGTGTTGCGCTCATAGCCGCGTTGCCTCCGGAGAAGAGCTGAGCCGTGGTTCTGCAACTGCGGCCGAAGCCGCCGAACACCACTGCTGCTGAAAATGAGGGAGTGCGCCGAAACAGCAGTGCCGGTGAGTGTAGATGAGACCGTGACAGGTGCTTGGTTGCCCGGTGAGCCGATGGTGGGTGACATGAGCAGCTGGTCGTTCGATTGTGCGCACCTTGGAGTTCGTTGCTGCAACCTTACCGCGTGATGCAGCGGCGCGTAGGTTACTCGGTTGCGATCGTTGTGTCAAGGCTTTGCTACAATTCCCCGGGCTATTTGTTTTACTATGTGAACGCATGTTCTTATCGTAAAACATAAGTTATTCTGTCCGCAAACCCGGGAGCTGTCAAGTTTTTTTTGAATAGATATTCCGGCGGCAATGCTCTCTGCAGCGCTACGAACCGCGTTCGCCCGTGCCGAGAGCCCGCGCGGACGGTCACTCACAGCGCCATAGAGCGCTGCACCGGGAGGCTGTACCGGCAGAGAGGCGAAGCTGTCTCGGTTAACATCCCGGAACACTGTCCGAGCGTTTCCGCGACCGCTATGCTTACCCGCCCTGGCGCCCCAAGGTGAGGTTTCGAATCGTAGTTTTCAATTCCTCGATTTCCTGCTTCTGTGCGGTGATCAAGGAAACGAGATCGCTGTCACGTATGCCCTCCGGCATCGTGATAGAGCCGCCGCGCTCGGATGTGCCGGTAATCGGCTCACCGCCGTGGTTCTCGAAATCGCCGGCGATTTCAATCTGAGCGAGCTCAAACGAGTCGGAGTATTCTTCCAAGCTCAACGGCATACTCGGGAAGCGCGGAGACTGCACGAGCTTCTGGGCTATCCGGTTCAGCTGGGCGGCCACAAAGGTCTCCCGGCCAACCTCGATAAAAGGCTTTTGATCACGCAGTGACTGCATCACCGTGTCGTCGTGAAACAGCATGCCGAGACACCCGAGCTGTACTGTCAGGTTGCGATTGGCGAGCTCGCGCAGACCGTTAATGATGGTGAACTCCTCGGGGCTGCGGAGCATGTTCACTACGAGGAACGGCTTCATACGCTGAACTACTTCCTCGGCCTCGGCTCGGTGGCTTTTACCGAACCTACTAATTCCCTGTATGATCTCGGTCAGCTTCGGCGTCGAATTCGGGGTACTGTCGTTTTGTATTCTCTTCAGATACTCCGAAATCTTCTTGTTGTTACCGAAACTGCGCTGCAACTCGCGAAATATGGCGTTCTTGAGAAAACCGTACGCGTTCAGCACCGACGGCGACTGCGGACTGGTGACTAAGATGCCGCAGTTCGATGCAAGAAAGAAGTCCATCACGTTCTGGTGCGTGCCGGAGCCGAGGTCCAACAGCACGAAGTCAACATCGAGCTTTTCCAAATTGCGAATCAAGCTACGGCGCTGAGAAACCATGATCCCGGCGGCTCCCGAAACGAGCACGTCGCCGGGAACGAACCATAGGTTCGGATAATCGGTCTCCTGCAGTATGCGCTCGAAGCTCACGTCCTTTTGGCTCAGATAGTTGCCGATACCAAGCTTGGTATTCTTCATTCCGAGGTAGGTGTGCAAGTTCGAGCCCCCGAGGTCGAGATCGGCCACTACGGTGCGCTTTCCATACGCTGCGAGTAGAATGCCGAGGTTAGCGGTGAGCATGGACTTGCCGACTCCGCCCTTGCCGCCGGCAATTGGAATGAGCTTGCGTCGGTCCTGTTCGCAGAAAATCATTGATAGATTCCTCGGTAATAGCGGGTTTTCACTTGTAGAGCGTAGCACGAATCGATAGAATTATGAAATAAGGTGGTGCCTGTGGAAGATTTTTCAACGCAGCCGCAGACCAGAGTGTTCCGCTTAGATACTGAGTGCTATATTTTGTATCTCGGCAAAGACGGCACGGAATATCGTCCATTCTTGCGGATCGGCAACACGCCGGATTTTCCCGAGGAACTGAAAGAGTTGGTGTATTCCATCGTCGTTACCGATGGCATCACCGGCAGTCCGCTCGTCGAAGCGGAGAATCTCGATCTCGCGCACACCTCCGATTTTCGCTACATCGGCGACCCGAAGACCGTAGAACGATTCAAGCGCTTCTTGAAGCACCTTGAGATTCCGTCAAAGGGCTATCAGCGGTACAGCGGCGATGTGCTGGAGGATCGCGGTTGTTTTGTCTACTTCTACGAAAACCAAAATATCAAAGTCACCTTTGACCGCAGCGAGCTGTTTGATCTGAAGACGCGTGAAGAAACCGACAAGCACTATCCTCAACGGGCCGAAGCGATCAAGGCGGCGTTCATTCGCAATACCTTGCGGTATACTACCGACGACCCCGAGCTCGCGGGGTTGCTCGTCCGTAATGGGCAGCTGTATCTGTTCGGCGGCGGCGACTTAGCCTCGGTGGATCTACCAAGCGAGTACTTCCGGGAGCTTGCCGAGCGCGGATACGATCCCGACCGGGTTACCGTTGTGATTGCGGATACGCCGAGTGAGGGTCTTGTACGCTTGTTGAAGCGGGGCTCACGTAAAGGTGGCCGGATACGTGTCCTGACCGCTGCGGCTGCGGACATGCAGAGCCTAGTTGACTTGTTTTCCGATGGTGATTCTCTGGCACTTGAAGCGACGGTGGAGGATCGGACCGTGACGCCGACCATCCACCTCGGTGAGCTCACGGTGCGTACACCCAAAGCGCTTAAGCCGGCCGGGGTGGGACTTCAGTTCTCCTACCGCGGGACCGAAGGACGCGTACGAGCGCGGCCCGATAAACGCAGTGCCGGGCGCGGAACACAGTTGATTCTCACGCTGGAAGATCACGGCCTCCAGATGCCCGGTGGGCGGCAGTTCGTGCTGTTCGACGGGGTGCCGTATCAGCTGCATTCCGAGGCGCCGAGCTATTCGGACTTGGTCCGCGACTACTGGCCTACGCGCACCAATGGGCTCGGGGTGGGGCTCGGCGCGGCGGCGCTCGGGCAGGTCGCGGCCTTCGAGGATCTGCGAACGGCTCTGGCATCCGATCCGGGCTCCCAGAGTTCCAAGAGCGCTGCGGCTGAGGCGTTGGAGGCGTTCGAGTCCGTCTCGGAACAGGAGCTTAGCGCAGTTGATCGGCGGCGGATGGCAATCGCCACACACAACGTTCGCGTCCTGACAGAAATCGGTTACAGCGGCGCTACCCCTCAACAACGCAAGACATTCGAATCGGTGCTAAAACAGCTCGGCGAGCCGTCCGATCATGATACTGTCGACGATGATCCGGCCGCCGCGTACCTACCGGGAGTGATCGCTGATCTGTACCTGGGCGGTGCCGACCCTATGGTGCTATATCGTCCGCCTTCGCCTGCGACTAAGACTGGTTTGCAGCGTGCCCGCGACTTGGCGAAACGCATAAGCGCGGAGCGCGACCCCGACCCGACCGAGTTTCGGCGCGAGCGCGAGCGTTTGAATCGGCTTGTCGATGCGCTCGACAGGGAGCAAGCGGTCACGCTCCCGGCGGATGTGCAGCAGCGAATCGCCGAACAGGCGGCAGCCGGCGACGAATCCCAGCGTCGACGGCCGCTGACGGCGCGCGAGAGGTTGCAACAGCGCGCGGCTGCTGAGCGGGAAAGACGCCTAACTGCCGAGCGCGACTCGACGAAGGCCAGGTCTGCGGCGGCTGCAGGTAAAGCCGAACGCGACGAGCAGGTGCGTTCCGACGAGCAGGCTCAAGCGGCTGGTATAGCCCGCCCTGAGGAGCTGCGCGAGAAGGTCACCGGTGCCGGGACCGGCAGCGGGACGGCGGTGCCGAGCGCGCCGCCGCGGGTGCAGCCGCGGCGCAGTTCGGCCGGAGCCGGCTCTCGATGGCGCGGTGTAGCCATTGCCGCCGTTCTCGTACTCATGGTGTTGGCGGTTTTGCTATTCACGGGCGTTTTATCGCGGCCGATGCAATGGGTTGCCGACAGCTTTCGGCCGGTTGAAGAGCCGCCGCCCGAGGTCGAGCCCGCACCGCCGCCGCCGGCGCGGGAACCGGATGATCCGGTCATAGAAGAAGAGCCGGTTGATCCTGAGCCGCCCGAACCGGAGCCCCCGGTTGATCCTGAGCCGCCCGAACCGGAGCCCCCGGTTGACGACCCGGAAGCCGTCGTTGAACCGGAGCCGGCCGAACCGGCAGTAAGGCTTGATCCGGAGGTTCTCCGGCAGCGGCGCGAAGTGCTCGAACAAACCGGGATTGACGAAGAAACGCAGGAGCTGTTGCTCGGGGCAAACGGCGTTCCAGTGACGGTTCTCGACGTATGGCTGGTGGCGAATGTGATCGCCTAAGATAACGGGTATCGTCGTTTGGATGCGCCGAAAGGGGAGCCCGGCGCCCCGTTTGGCCCGGACCCGGATTGGATCTTTCCGGGGAATCGTTTCTTGCTGCCCGACGGCGAAGAGGTTCGTGTTGTTTCCGGTGACACGCTGTGGGCAATCAGCGCAGACTTTATCCGCGACACGCTGAGTCGCGAGGCGGAGCTGTATTTCGATGCGCTCGGGCGATACCGGCAAGGGATAGCAACCCGGGCGGAGACTGAAGCGGTGCTCGAACAGCTGGAAGACGAGACCTTAAGCGAGAGCTTCCGCGAGGCTGTGCGCCGCACCCGTGAGGCGTTGTGAGCGGATGCAGACGCCCTTGTTATCGGTTCTTGGCCGCGGGTGCGTGCCCGGTCGCGGTTTTCTGTGATTTCGGGCTGTTGTGATGGTTATCGCGTAGCAGTGTGCTATAATCTGTTCCAGATTTTGAATAAACCCCCAATTTTTGGTGAAGGAGCTTGATATGTCGGATCTACCCAGAAGTCCAAATGTATTTCACCCAAGGAAACCGTCGGCGGTTGGTTCGCGTAACAGCCTCGCGCAAGAGGGACGCAACCAAAAGCAAGAGTATCAGCAGCTGATCAATGAGGAGGTCGAGAACATCCTGCAAGACGTTGCCGTCAAACTTCCGGCCGAGGTGCTCGATCAGCTTGACATCATGGGTGGCTTGAAAGAGAAGCTGTACAACTACTACAACCAGAACTACCAGAACATGTTTAACCGTTTCATGGTCACGACTGAAGATGAAATGGTTAAGAAGATCCGCAATTTCGTTGACAAAGAGGAGAATAAGGCACTCGCCCGCTATACTCCCAAGGAAATTGCGGAGATGATGGATCAGATTGCCGGTGCCGACAAGTTCAACACCGGGGAGATCGAGAAATCGATCGTCAACATGTACGGCCATCTACAAGGGCACATTCAGCGCGGGTTGAACGACCTGGAGAACGACACCAACTCGTTGTTGCGTCAGAAGACGGACGTCGGCGCCTTCATCCGCGGTGAAAACGCCTACTCTATCGTTAAGTGTGCATTCAAGGACAACCTGTACAAGCCGAAGACGGTCAGCGACGTGAAGCTCTCGGTGAACATTCTTGACTCCGAGCTGATCAGCCCGATCTTCCAATACCAAGCAACGGTCGAGTATCTGATCAAGGATCAGATCTCGCGCACTATCACCAACATGATCGAACGCGAGGTGGAGCAGTTCCAGGAAGAGCTGGTTGATGAAGGCAAAGAGGAGCTGGGGGATTCGGAGTTGATCTTCGAGAAGATGAAGCGAGTTCCGGAATACACCGATGATGACAGCGACGACGAGAGCTCAAAACGATACACTTTCCTCGCGAAGCACTTGATCGAGAAAATTGAAGGTCTGCGCGCCGAGATTCCGCCGGAGGAATTTGATCCGCTGAACATTCGCGAAAATTTGAAAAAGATAATCGACATGGAGAATATTCGTAACCGTGGTTTCAACACCGCGATTAATTCGCTCACCTCGATTCTCGACACCAGCAAGATGGGCTACCAGTACATCGAGAACCTGAAGAACGCACGTGAGCTGATCATCCGGGAATACGAAGATGTCGATCAGTCGCATCTTCCCGACGAACGCTATCAAATGCGACTGAAGTTCTATGACGAGGCACAACTGAACAAAGAACGCGAAGCCTACGATATTCAGATGGAAGCGTTCAAGAACGAGATTCAGCATTTGTGGGACGTCACGGAAGCGGTGTATACCCGCGGCAAGTCCGGCTTCAAAGTAAACGATTTCGATGATCTTGCTCGTCAGGTGCGCGGAACGATCCGCAAAATGAAGGAACAGGCCAACGAACCGCTGTACGATGAGATCGAGAAGACCTGGAACGAGATCGCGCGTGTCAAGGCCGAAGAGACTGATATCGAGAAGCTGAACCGTACGTACCTCTACGAGAAGGATCTTTTCAAGAAGATGCTGCTTCGCACGCGCGAGCGCGTCGGGAAGATCTTCGGATTCCAGAATCCGCATACCCGGGTTCTGCTCGATGAACGGTTAGATTTCCTCTCCCGCGAGTTTGAGTCGTTCGACTACGCAATCAACCCATACCACATTCAGGGCGGGCTGCTGCTCGATCTGGATATCACCAGCATCAAGCGCAAGAAGTTCACGCTGAACGGCATGGCTAACGTGCTCAATGAGTTTCTGCACGGTGTTTCCAAAGGTTTCCAGGATGCGGCGTTCGCGTCGTTCAAACGTCGCCGGTCCACGGTTCGGGACGACATCACGATGAGCTTCGCAGGCGCCACCGATGAGTCGCCGTTCGCCCATGCCACCGCTCCCAGTGAAAGTGCAAGCGACGCCGGAGTGAAGGGCAAGGCAAACGTGACGCCGTCGAGTCAAGCAAGCGAGGGTCTGCAAGAGCTGTAAGGCGCTTATGGACAACAACGCATTAAACGTATTGGGGCGTAGAGCAGGGTTTAACTCTGCTCTACGTCATTTCAAGAGTGTAAACGAGTTTGCGAGCGAGATTAGCCGGGGCGTTAACCTGGCCGACGCATTGAATCAGGCGCTTGAGGCAGGCCACGTAGAGCGCTATCAAGTGCCGCTGGCACTCAACTCGCTGCTCGTTGATAAGTTCAAGTACGCAACGAGGGCCTACAACCTCAGGAAAACCGTCGAGAGCGTCGACAGCGTTATCGAACGGGTCTCCGGCTGGAACGCCTTGCACGTTGTGGTTGCGTATCATCATCCCCAGGCCGGGTTGTTTACCATCAACCCCAAAGAACCCTCCTCGTGGGAGCCGGCACTGCCGCTGCTCAAGGACGAGCTAATGGTGGTGTACGCCGGCGGCGTATCGCCGCGCACGGAAGGCAAGACGTTGGCGCAGGCTGCGGACGATTTGATCGCGCTATTGCACGGCCGCAACGTCAAGGACAAGCAGGGCTACAGCGTCGAAGGACGCGGACCCACTCCGGTGGTTCGCCCGCGGCCTGCACCGGCGGCGGTCACTCCTGAGTCTCCAGCGGAACCTGATCGTTCTCCCGACGAGGCGACCGGCGCAGCGCCGGCAGCAACCGCGGTTGCAGAGGACGTCGCAAAGAAGCGACGGATCACTCCGCGCTATTCGGTGTTGGTCAGCAACGAGTTGTTCCACAACGGAAACGTTGAGGCATGGAAGAAGATCATCGAGAGCTACAAGACAAAGCATCCGAGTCTCGACGTTCTGATTTGGTACGAGAACGAGCGTATCAACGACATCAATACGTTGTTCAAGTGGGGCAAGGTGAAGCACGGTACGCCGATCATGGTGAGCGTTGTCGGCGATGACATCAAAGACGTCGCCAAGCTCCAGCGGTACTTGTACGAAGGCGCGAGCCCGCGCTTCGAGGTCTTCCTGCGCGGTGGCGTCGATCGGGTACTGGACCTTTTCTAGCATCCTATGGGGCAGCGATGTAGCGCTCGCGGCACACAACACTCGGCGCAAGCAGCAGCAATAGAAACGGAGAACCGAGTATGAAGCAATACTACTCTTTCAGCGCAACCGAATATCTTGAGCTTCCTGAGGTACTGGAGCATATCGGTAGCCGGGGGCGTCGAGTCATGGAGCTCGCTTCTTTGGGGGCGCCCATTTCGCCGGGCTTCATCGTTATGAACGATACCCTCAGCAAGATCGCCGACGGTACCGTCAACGTAGCGGAAGCGTTCAAAGAGCCGATCGCCAAAATGGAAGCGGTGTTCGGTAAGAAGTTCAATGACAAAGACAATCCGTTGTTAATCAAGGTTGTCGAGAGTCCGATGTTGAACATGGTCAATATCTTCTCGACGATCCACAACATCGGACTATGCGAAACTACTGCCGACGGCTTTGCGCAGTATGTTGGGGAAGGGTTTGCCTACCAAGAGTACGGCAACGTGGTGCAGAAGATAATCGAGTTGGAGCTGCTGACCGAAGGCTTGCGATCGGGCCGCAAAAAGAAGCTCGCGGAGTTTCAGCAGCAGCTCAAGCGGCAGAGCAAGAAGTCGGGGATTCTCAAGACTATCGAGCAGCACAGATCTCTGTTTCCGGACAAGATCTACACCGACACTTACGCCCAACTCGATTACGTCATCAAGCTCTTTCAGAAGCTGTTTATCGCCAATCCAACCAGCGTTGATTCGGCCTTGCTGATTCAAGCTATGGTGTTCGGAAACTTCGGTAAGAGCAGCTGTTTCGGCCGCTACACCACGCACGACATTATCACCGGGGAAAACGCCATACGGGGCGAGTTCTTTGAACGCGCATTCGATGAGCGAGAAAAGGCCGGCAAAGCGATCGAAAAGATTGACAAGAAGTATTTTGACGACTTGGAGCGCATCGGAAAGGAGCTGGAGCGGCACTTCAAGGAGATTCGCCGCGTCCGGTTCACCGTAGAAAACGGGAAGCTCTGGTTGATAGATCAACGCCCGGTTTCCGATAACTCTACGCAGGCTGAGATCAAGACCCTGCTCGACCTCCACCGTGACAAGGTGATCGATGATGAGTATTTGATTAATGCAATCAAACCGGGTCGACTCTCCGAGATCTTACATCCAGCCTTAGATCCGAATTCCGTCAAACGCTTCTTTAGTGTCACCGGTGGAATCGCCGGGTCGGTGGGGGCCGCGATCGGCAGAGTTTATTTCTCTACCGACAGCCTCATTAAGGCGTATCGCTTGGCAGCGCAACGCGAGGAGGAGACGAACTTCATACTAGCGATGCCTTCCACCTTCGCCGAAGACGTAAAAGCTATTGAGATCGCTCAAGGTGTGCTGTCATCCGAAGGAGGGTACGCATCACACGCGCCGGTTGTTGCCCGCAGTCTCGGCAAAGTGGCGATGGTTTATCCCGGGATTCAGTTTCAGAAGAACTCAATGAAGATCGGGCAGAAGACGATCAAAGAAGGTGAATACATCACGCTCAACGTCCCCTACTATGAAGAGCCGGTGTTGTATGTTGGTAAAGGCGAGCTCATGAAGCCGACGCCCGAGGGCAGCGGGTTGCTCGAACTGCTGGACATAGTGCAGAACAACATCGGCGAGTTCGATGTGCATGCGAATGCCGACCAGCCGAAGGATGCGCAGCTTGCGCTGATGTTCAAGGCGAAGGGCATCGGTTTATGCCGTACCGAACACATGTTCTTTCACGAGAAGCGCATAAACAAGTTCCGGGCGATGGTCCTCGCGGAAAGTGTGGAGGACCGCAAAAAGGTGCTGGCCGAGTTGCGCAAATGGCAGGTTGAGG
>PWQX01000267.1 GCA_003556605.1 Spirochaetaceae bacterium | reverse complement strand
CTTGCCTGCCGGCGCGAGATAGTCTACGGTATGGCCGGATGCGTTGTCAAACACATTCTTTCAGAAGTTAGCAGGAACGCTTAGAACTGTTCAGCTGATTGCAGAGTTATGTTGACAGTACAGGTAAGCAGGGTTACACTTTTTTTACAACTAACAGGACCAATGAGGAGGTATCGCTGTGAAAAGATTGGCTAAACGGGGTGTGATACTGCTGGTGTTGATTGCACTAGTCGGAATGATCCTCCCGGCAGCAGGGGGACGAGAGGCTGAGCCTGAAGAGCCGGACATCATTCGGATTGCATTGCTGTCGCCGTTCACCGGACTCGGTTCGATCCTGGGTGAGTACATTCAGCGCGGCGCGTGGATGGCGGTTCAGGAGATCAACGAGGCGGGCGGCATAGACGGACGTGATCTGGATTTGCGAATCTATGACACCCAAGCCGACGCGAGCGTGGCGGCTACGGTATTGCGGCGGGCGATCAATGAAGACCGCGTTGTCGCGGTATTCGGGCCGAATATGAGCAGCGCGGTGCTGGGTGTGCACCGAATCGCGGAGCAGGCGAAGACCCCGATGCTGGTCGGCGCAACGTCTCCATCGTTCCGCTACACCGAGGTCGGAAACCCGTACCTGTTTCGCTTGCGCGCCGACGACGGCGTCAAGGTCTATCTGCAGGTGAAGTACGCCATCGAGGAGCTGGGTATTACGAGGCCGGGAGTAATCTACGGTTCAACCGACTACTGTACGGCGTCCTTGGCTGTTGCCGAGGCAGCGTTCGAGGAGTTCGGAGTAGAAATCGTTGCGGCCGAACAGATCACCGAAGGTGATGCCGATGCGACCGGACAGATTCTCAGCCTCAGGAGGGCCGGAGTCGACGGTCTGATCGGGTTGACGCACGAGCCTGAGGCGGCAGTTGTCGTCAGTCAGATGCGGGAGCTGGAGTTCGATATTCCCATCATCGGTTTCTCCGCGTGGGGTGTACCGGCTTTTACCAACCTTGCAGGCGACGCCGCAACCGGGGTATACTCGGTCCAAGGCTTCAATCCGAACGACGACACGCCAGAGGTTCGCAGATTCGTCGAGAACCATGCAGCGCAATACACCGACAGACCAAGTGATCCGGCGCAGTGCTACTACGACGGTATCCACATGTTGGCTAAGGCAATTGAACAGGCCGGGACAACCGACGGTGAAGCTCTGGCCCAGACGCTCCGGGAGATGGAGTACTACGGCGTTCAAGGCAGAATGAAAGCCGACGAGCATCACAACTTCACGGATATCAGCTACATCTCGCAGTTCGACGGCGAGGACTGGGCAATCATCGATATCCTGCGGTAGAATTGCGATAGATGCTGTTTGTGCGGCGCGAGCAACCGCCACTGGCCTTATTGGGCAGTGGCGGGGCTCTTGCAGACCTCGTATGTGCGCGACCGAGATTCGGTCGGTACGACAAATAAGCGAATACCTCAGCAGAAGGAATACCCACGATGCTTGGACTGACTGATTTCATTCAGAATCTGGTTGCCGGGGTCTCGGTCGGACTCACGTACGGCCTTATGGGTCTGGGCGTCGTATTCCTTTGGCAGAGCATAAACCGAATCAACTTTGCCAACATCAGCTCAGCGATGTTGAGTGTCTATTTGTTCTTCCTGTTTCACACTTGGCTCGGTCTTTCGATGCTGCTGTCCGCGGTGCTCGCAATTGTTCTGGTGGCGGTGTACGGTCTGGGCCTGCGGTATCTGTTGTATGAACCGATAACCAAACGCGGCGGAGCACGGTTGGAGTTTGTCGTCGCAACGCTGATGCTAACGGTGTTTTGGCTTACTCTCATAATCGCGATGTTCGGCGGCATGCCCCGGCGGTTTCCCCCGCTATTCGGGGATGCAACCCAGTTCGTACGCTTTTTCGGGGTTGGTGTTCGCGCCATCTACTTCTATATGATTGTGGTGGTTGCGGTCTTGATGACGTTGCTGCACGTCATCCTTCGTAAGACGTTAATGGGCAAAATGCTGCGCGCAACCGCTCAGAGCAAAGAGACTGCGCAACTGATGGGCATCAACGTAAACCTGACGGCGAACCTGGCGTTCGTCATGTCGACCACGGTGGTGGGTGTCGCAGGCTTACTGCTGGGGCCGATTTACTTCGTATCACCGGTGCTCGGCGGCGGTGCAATCGGCATCAAAGGCTTCGCTGCGGCGGTTATGGGCGGACTAGTAGACCCGTATGGAGCAATTCTCGGCGGTGTTGTGTTGGGAGCGTTGGAGAACTTCTCTACGCTCTTCATCTCATCCGCCTATCGTGACGTCATTTCGTTCGCGGTTATTGCCGTCGTCCTGGTGTGGAAACCCACCGGAATCTTCAACTGGACATCCAAAAAGGAATAGGAGCTGGGAAGGCGTGCGAAAACGACTGAAACTTGTAATGATACTTGTGTTCTTGGGGGCCGTGCTCTACTACCCGCTGATGGAGGAAAACGAGTATCGATTGTTCGTCATGAATCGCGGCTTAATCCACGCGATTCTCGCCTCGGGCTTGGTATTTCTGACCGGCTTCGCCGGTCAGATCTCGCTTGGTCAGGCCGGATTCTATGCTATCGGGGCCTACACCTCTGCAATTCTCTCGACGAGTTACGGGGTTCCTATTCCGCTGTCGATAATCGTCGGCGTAATCTTCAGCGTTGTAGCAGGATTGGTGGTGAGTGTTCCGTCGTTCAACCTCAAGGCGTTTTTCTTATCGCTTGTTACCATAGCGTTCGGCTTGATTGTGCATCGACTGATCGTAAATCTACAGCCTCTGACCGGAGGAACGAACGGCTTTTTCGGGATACCGCCCATGCGTTGGGCGGGATCGATGTTCACGAGCAATATGCATTACTATCTGTTCCTGGGCATTCTCGCCGCGACGGTTGTCTCGATGTATCACATTAAGCGTTCGTATTTGGGCCGGGCGATGTTCGCGATCAACGATGACGAAACGGCGGCCGAGTCATGCGGTATCAGCGCGCGAAAGGCGAAGGTGTTTGCGTTCGCGTTTTCCGGGGCGTTGGCAGGTCTCGCCGGGGCGCTTTACGCGCACTTTGCGGGCTTCTTGACGCCGGAGCCGTTTGTGTTCTTCGAGTCGTCCAGGTTCGTCGGAATGGCGGTTGTGGGCGGGTTGCGGCACCTCTGGGGCGGCGTGATCGGCGGAATCGGCCTGACACTTCTTCCCGAAACGCTGAGGCTTCCTTATGCGGGCTGGGAGAACTACTACCTTCTGTTAGCGTCAACGATTACGATCCTGTTCGTGGTGTTTCTTCCCCGTGGACTGGGTGATTTGGCCTCGAAGGCCTTAGATCGACTCTGGAAGGTCGAGGGGGCCACCAAGACCCTGAAAGATGCGACAGTAGTTGATGACTCGGAAGCAGGTGCTGATGATGCAAGTCTTACTTGAAACGAAGGGCTTAACAAAACAGTTCGGCGGAATTATCGCCAATAAGAACATCAATCTCACCGTCAATAAGGGAACGACAACCGGACTTATCGGGCCCAATGGGTCCGGTAAGACTACCTTGATCAATCAGGTTTCAGGCGAGCTGCCGGCAACTTCCGGTAGAACGTTTTTCAAGGGAGAAGACATCACCGGGTACAGTGCGAACAAGATTGCCCGTTCCGGTATCGGAAGGACCTTTCAGCGAATCCGGCTCTTTCACCGTCTTACCGTGGTTGAGAACGTATTGGTCGCGAGACGGCATTTCTTCTCCGCAAACGTTCTGGACATCGTTCTTAATACCCGGCGCAACCGCCGCGAGGAGCGCGAGCAACTGGAGCATGCAATGACGCTGCTGCAGCGGTTGGGGATAGAGTCGGAGGCCGGCAAACTGCCGACCGCGCTTCCGTACGGCAAGCGGCGTGCACTCGAAATCGCGAGAGCCCTTGCCCTGGAACCGGAGCTTCTGCTCTTAGACGAGCCTGCGGCCGGGATGGCCAAAGAGGAATACGCCGACATAGTGCGCATAATGGAGCGCCTTAAGGAGCAAGGCATCACGATGTTGTTAGTGGAGCACACCATGGAGTTCATCCGCAGAGTGGTGGATTGGGTTTACGTACTCAACTTCGGCGAGGTTATCTCGCAAGGGGTCTTTGGCGATGTGGAGCAGGACGAGAATGTGATAAAGGCCTACCTGGGTGGAGACGAGACACTATGAAACTGCTTTCGATTGAGAATATCTCCGCAACTTATGGCGGCATTCATGCGTTGCGTGCAGTCAATCTGCATGTGGATAGCGGAGAAGTAGTCTCGGTGTTAGGGCCGAACGGCGCAGGGAAGAGCACTCTCTTGCGGGTTATCTCGGGTCTCGTAAAACCTGAGCCAGGAGGGGTGGTGTCTTTCCACGGGCGCTCGTTGATAGGAGTTGAACCGTACAAGATCGCGCGGCAGGGCATTGCACACGTTCCGGAAGGGCGCCAGATCTTCCCCGATCTTTCGGTGGACGAGAATCTCGAGGTAGCCGGTGTACGTATCGATGCCGGCAAGCGGAAGACGAAGACGGCCGAGGTCTATGAGTTGTTCACCGAGCTGGCAACGCGAAAGAAGCAAATCGCAGGCTCCTTGAGTGGAGGAGAGCAGCAGATGCTCGCAATCGGCCGTGCGCTGGTCTCGGATTGCGAGCTCATAATGATCGACGAACCGTCTATGGGGCTGGCTCCGGTAATCGTTATGCGTATCTTCACGACGCTACGGGATATTATGGAGTCGAAGGGACTGACGCTCCTGATCGTTGAACAAAACGCACGATTGTCACTTCAGCTCAGCGACCGCGTCTATGTCTTGTCGCAAGGGGAAATCACTTTGGACGGCCCAGTCGACCTGATCAAAGAAGATGAAGAGATGCGGGAGCTCTATTTCGCGACGGAGAAGTGATCCGGCCGAGGTCCTTGCTTTGGACGTCATGGATCACTGGGGGTGTTCCGTTTTGCGCTCCGCCGATACCACAAAGATTGGAGCGTGTCTCAATGTGTGACAAGACGCTTGTTATTGAAGGTGGTGGGTAGTGGACCTCGCTTTCATGTGGGTTGATGGTACCATTCCGACCGATCGGACCGTTACCGGCATACGTGGCGCGTTCCCGTCCGTGGTTGATCTATTGCTCGAACATGGGTTTGATTCAATAGAGATTATGATCGGCAACCCCTTTCGCTTTGACCTGAAAGATGTGTCCTCGTGTATTCGAAAGAAGAGCGTGAATGTGGTGCAATTGTGTACAGGAGAGTACTTCGGCAGCTACGATCTGTGTTTGAACCATATTGACCCTGAGCTTCGGCGTAGGGCACGGGAGTGGGGCGAGCGCACCGTGAAACTGGCAGAGGTTTTGGAATGTCCAATGAACATCGGGAGATTCCGGGGGAAGGTCTGGGAGGACGGTCGCAGTAATTCAATGGAACGAATGGCCGAAGGATTATCATTTCTGGACAGTATTGCAGAACCGCGAGGTGTCATGGTGCTGCTTGAGCCCCTTCGTGCGCACGTCTGTGATACGTTGAACTCGATCGACGAAACGGTGGACTTCATAGACCGAAGTCAGCTGTCCTCGACTGCTTTGATGCTGGATACCGATCACACAGCGCTTGAGGAAGAAAGCGCGATCAGGATGAACTCATCTTCGATTGCCGTTGTGCATCTTGCCGATACTGCGCACCGACCGATAGGTAAAGGCAGTGTCGCCTTCGATCGATACTTTGCACTATTGAAGGACATAGATTACGATGGGCCATTGAGCGTAGAGGTGTTTCCCGATGGAACTAACGAGTATGTGGTTGGTTCGTCTATTCGATATCTTCGGCAGTTCATTACGAGGAACGAAGAGAAATCCTCGTGGCAGTGGATGTAGCATGCCAACGTAGCTTTGGCGTGGCTACCGGCTTCAGCAAACAAGACATGCCGCGGTGCTTGTAACGAAAGACGACAGCACTCGAGGTCATGCGACGCGCGGGAAATAACGCGCTTATAGGCAGTCAGTTAAGCGCGGTAGTCAGCCAAGCGCGGGAGAATCTCGGTTGCCTCGTGCGCAATTGAAACGGTACTCCCCGGTCCCTTGACCCGAAGCGCCTTGTCAATTGCGTGCTGTAGATTGCCGAACACCTCGATCCCCATGGTCTCTGCTTCACTCTCCACAATTCCTTCTGAGACGAGATACACCGTCGCATGTTTGCGAACTAGTGCGACCGCCAAGACCGCTGCGGCCCCGACTCTATCACGCACCTCGCCGTTCGTTATCATCGCATCGACGGTCTGATAGTCGAGGGCAAGTAAGCGGCAGAACTCATCGTGTTCACCTACGCCTTCATAGCAGGGCGAAACCAGAATGATTATGCCTTCCGGCTGGACCATGAGCTCGGCTGAGTACAGCGCTTTTGCCGCCTGCCACAGGTTCAGATCGCTCGGGAATGAACTCGCGATCACTACATCCGCCCGTTGCGTAATCGGACAGGAATAGACCGATTCGGCCCGCCGGACTCCCTCTCGAAACGCTTGTCGAAAGTCTCCAGCCACAACGTCATATAGCCTCTGATCGTGAGTCAGCACTGTATTGACGATAAACTTCAAACCCACGCGCTCGGCCACAGACTCCATTTCCTCACGGACTTTGTTCTCAACCACGCCTAACCGGACGTCGGGGAACCGCGTTATCATCAGATGTGTTTCGGCGGTGGTCGCTTCACCGCCGATTCCCGGTTGGATGATTTTTGCCCCGCCGGACCAGCCGCAGTAGCGGTGGGGTACAATATTGCCTACCCCGATTAGAAAGTCGGCGTCTCGGGCGATTCGGTTAGCGGTAATAGGGACACCGCTCGGCGTTGTTCCCATGCGGCACAGAGCGTCCGGGTTCTCGTAGTGGTGATTGTAAACCTGATACTTGCTCGCGATCTCACTGCCGAGCTTATGCTCGAGTTCACGGTTGGTCATTGCACGATGAGTGCCGGCCGCAATGAGAAATCGTATGTCCGTTCGCCCGATTCCCCCGTGCTCCAGATGCTCAACGATATGTGGCGCAATCAAGTGCACCGGCGTGGGGCGCGTGTTGTCATCAACGAGAACAGTAACCGAACCGCTGCCCTTGACAGCTTCGCGCAGTGGGCTCGAACCATACGGTGCCTGCAACGCTCGGGAGATTACACTCGAAGGATCGGATACCGCTTCGGTGCGGGCGGCACCGACTTCGTCAATCAAGCGGCCGCTCGGAAGCTCGAACTCCAGAGTTTCAGACCCATATCGCACTGATCGTTGCGTCACTGTATCACCTCACGACCCATGATTTTTCTCATGATTTTTCTGCCGCCGGTCCTAATCGCTCGAGGAGTTCTCCGGAATCAGCGTCAAGCTGCGCTCTTGTCCACCAGAGTTATGCCCGCTGCGGCAGCTTGAGACCGGGGGCTCAACTGTCGGCGAGGCGGTTGACAGGGGATTCTACCGGCTTCCCCGAAAGGGCGAGTACCACCTGCCGCACTGCTTTGAGTCGTAGTTCCACCAGTGCCTCCTCTGAATACCACGCCGTGTGTCCGGTCAGAATCGCCCCGGACTCTCTTACAGGATGATTCTTGCGAGGCGGCTCCTCGGCAAGCACGTCCAAGAGCGCACCCTGGATGCGTCGCTCTTTGAGCGCCGCTGTGAGCGCCTCAACGTCAAGCACCTCGCCTCGGGCGGTGTTAATCAAGAATGCATCCGGCTTCATCAGCGATAACGCCTCCGCGTTTAGAAAGTGCCGGGTATCCTCGGATAACGGTAGGTGCAGAGAAACGTAGTCTGAATCACTCAAAAGCGTTTCGAGGTCAACCTGGCGGGCAGCCGCGTCTTGCTGTGCGCAGACGTCGAAACAGAGCACATCCAACCCCAGTGCGGCCGCCTTGGCCGCTACGGCCCGTCCAATGCGTCCGTAACCGACGACGCCGAGCACCTGTCCTTGTAGACGGTGGATAGGCCGAATACCGGCGAATCCCCAGCTGCCCGTGCAGACCTGTTGGTGTACGCTGAAGAGCTTGCGGCTCGCAGCTAAGATCAACGCAATGACGTGGGTGCTCACCTCCTCGATACAGTAATCGGGGACGTTGGTCACCTGAATACCGGCGCCGGTGGCAGCGGCTACATCAACGTTGTCCACCCCTATCCCCCAACGGGCGATGATGCGACAGTTCTGCATGCGGGCAATGAGACGTGCCGTGATTGGTTTGAAGCCGTTCAACACCGCATCAGCGTCCGCCAGGAGACCTTCAAGATCTGCCTCGGCTGCCACCGGTACCACAGCAGCGCCAACCTCTTCCAGTGCCTGTCTCTCGGTTTGGAGGTCCGCCCAAGGATAATCAGTTACGACAACTGTTGTGCCATTCATTCTTGAACCTTCTCCGGCTGCCGAAAGAGTCGAGTAGTCAGGGGCACCGCCGGGCTGTTTGTTTCAGGCGAGTAACCACTGGTACCTGACTCATACACTCGATATTTTCATAAGCCTTGACTTATTTGTATCAGCTCTCCCGCAATAACGTCAAGAATACCTTCCCGCGACGAAGCGGATACCGGGGGTGTACACAGCATGAAGCGAGCAGGTTTCGCGGCTGAAGGCTCCACCAAGACCGGAGGGGCTTGAATTGGTACTGCGGGAAGACCTGCCGGTGTTCTAAGCTCCTCACGCAGCGGCTGCAGGTGCGTTTGGCCTTTGGTGGTAACGCGGACTCCCACATCTCCTTCCGGATGCGGTACGCCGGCTGATGACAGTTGCCGGGTATGCTACACTACGCCTCAAGTCAGGGAGTTGGGTTCCCGGGAGTCTGGAGTTGGGGCGTGGATAAGCCGGTTTTGACCGATCGTGAACGGGCGCTGCGGGTGCATGCAGCGCTGGCCGAAGTGTACCCCGCCACGCGGTCTTTGCTGCGATTCGCTAACGGGTTTGAGTTGTTGATTGCGGTTATCCTCTCAGCGCAGACCACCGACGTGCAGGTTAACAAAGTTACCCCTGAGCTGTTTGCGAGGTATCCTACCCCGCGCGATCTCGCCGCGGCGAAGCTCGATGATCTCGAGCAGCTGTTGCGGCCGGTTGGATTCTTTCGCAGTAAGGCTCGCAATGCGCGCGCCGCGGCGGGCGCGCTGCTTGACCGCTTCGGCGCTAAGGTGCCGGACAGTATCGAGCAGCTCATCGGCTTGCCGGGCGTCGGGAGAAAGACGGCCAACGTGATCGTTTCGCAGCTGTACGGCAAGCCTGGTGTGGTTGTGGACACGCATTTCATGCGCGTGACCCAGCGACTGGCGCTCACGGAGCACAAGGATCCGCACAAGATAGAGCGTGAGGTTCGCGCGTTACTCCCGGAGTCGGAGCTGAGCGGGTTCTCGATGCGGCTGAACTATCACGGCCGCTATTGCTGCACCGCGCGCCGCCCGGCCTGCGCCGAGTGTCCCGTCATGGTGCTGTGTCCGTATCCCGAGAAGGCCCTATGATCGGCGATCTCCGATTCCAACCGGATGTGCCGGAAGAGCTACGCGAGGTGCTCGCCGCCGAGGGCTTGTCGTTGCTGGGAGTGGCGCCTGCGGCGGTTCCGCCGGCGTCCGAGGCCGGCGAGCGCCGGGAGCTGCGCAGCGCGGAGTATCGTGAGTGGCTATCCTGCGGGTATCACGGTGAGATGACGTATCTTGAGCGCCACGCACCCGGCAAGTTTGATCCCGGGCGGATGCTGCCCGGCTGTCGCGCAGTGATCGTAGTAGGGCTCAACTACTATCAGCGTTTTGAGGCGCAGCATGTTGCGCAGCGCCGGGCGGCGGTAGGGCGCGTGGCGCGGTACGCGTGGGGGCGCGACTATCACAAGACGCTCGGCGGCAAGCTCAGGCGGGCGCGGAGACGGTTACAGGAGCGCTACCCAAGCCACGGCTTTCGCAGTTTCACCGACGCTGTCCCGCTTGCCGAGCGTTTGTTCTCCGAGGAAGCCGGCATCGCGTTTATCGGCCGTAATACTCTGGCGATCAGCGCGCCGCTCGGTAGTTGGTTTGTTATCGGCGAGATTCTGACTACCGTGCCGTGGTCTGAGTCGCGGACGCCGAGCGGTGTTCACGGTGCGTGCCCGCAGAGCTGTCGCCGCTGTATTGAGGTTTGCCCGACCGGGGCGCTGCGTGGGCCGCACCGCATTGACGCGGCGAGCTGCATCTCGTACCTTACGATTGAGCTCAAGGGGTCGATCCCGTTGAAACTACGGCCGATGATCGGCAACTGGTTGTTCGGCTGCGATCTCTGCCAAGAAGTCTGCCCCTTGAACGCGCCCGCCGAGCCGAGTCCGGAACCGGATTTTACCGCTTGGCGTGCCGGGCCGGTACAGGAGCTTGAGCGTATCTTGATGATCGAGACTGATGAAGAGTTTGCCGGGCAGTTCAGGGGTACGCCGTTGATGCGCGCCAAACGGCGTGGGCTGCTGCGCAATGCATGCGTGGTGGCCGCAAATGTGCATGCCCGGTCGCTTGTGCCGCTGTTGCAGCGCAGAGCCGAAGACGGTGACCCGATCATTGTCGAACATGCGATATGGGCGATCGGGCAACTTGCCGTTGAAACGTGATCTGCCGGTGCGCCCGGCGGCGAGACGGGGGTGCGGTGGGGGGGGTGTGAGTGCGGCGAGGCATGAGTGCGCTGCGGCGTGTGGGTGGGCTGGGCCGCGAGCGCTGCTCACCGCAGGAGCCGGCCGAACTCGGCTATCGAGCGTACCTCGTGTTGTGCTGCGTATTGCTCGATCGCCTCGAGAACTCGTTGGTGAATTGAGGGGTCGATGAAGTTTGCCGTACCGATTTGTATCGCGGCAGCGCCGGCGAGCAGATACTGCAGCGCGTGATCGGGTTCGAGAATCCCTCCCACACCGATTACCGGGATTCGAACGGCGCGGCTGACGCGGTACACTGCGGCGAGTCCCACCGGCAACACTGCCGGGCCCGACAAGCCTCCGGTGGCGCCGGGCAGCACGGTCCGCTGCCGATCGGTGTCGATCAGCATACCGACCAAGGTATTGATACAGCTTACCGCATCGGCCCCGCCGTCTTCCGCCGCCCGGGCGATGGTGGTGATATCGGTGACGTTCGGTGTGAGTTTGACGATCACCGGTTTTTCGGTCAGTCTTCGTAACGAGGCGGTGAGCATCCTCACTTGTTCAGGGTCGGTGCCGAGCGCAAGCCCGCCGCACTTCACGTTTGGACACGAGAGATTGATCTCCCATCCCCATATTGCATCCTCAGCCGCTAAGGTCTCCACCACCGTGAAATAGTCGCGTTCCTCGGAGCCGGCGACGTTGACGATAACCGCCGACGGAACGCTCTTGAGGAACGGCAACTTGTCGCTGATAAAGCGCTGCAGCCCTACGTTCGCCAAGCCGATAGAGTTCAGCATACCGGAAGGGGTTTCAACGATACGGGGTATTTCGTTTCCAGGGCGCGGCTCGGGCGTCACCGCCTTGGTGTACAGCGCACCGATTCGATTGAGATCGATGAGCTTTTCGTACTCACTGCCGTACCCGAATGTCCCCGAGGCGACGCCGAGCGGATTATACAGTTCGCTCCTGCCGATCTGCACCGTAAGATCCATGCACCCTCCGCTCACTCTCGCCAGTCTATCAGCCGTGAGTCGAATACGGGTCCTTCGGTGCACGCCCGCGCGTAGCGCTCCGGTCCGAGGACGCGAACCGCGCATCCCATGCACGCGCCCACGGCGCACCCCATCGTCTGCTCGACCGCGACGTACGCGGTGATGCCGCACTCCAGCGCGAGACGGTGCCCGCCCGCGAGCATCGGTTCGGGGCCGCAGAGATACAACACGCTCTCGCCGCTGTTGGTGGAGAGCGTTGTGGTGGATAGATAACTGCGCAGCGCATCGATCACGGTGCCCGAATGCCCGAAGCTGCCGTCGTCGGTGCAGGCGATGACCTCACCGTATTCGCCGGAAAGCTGCGAAGGCAGACCGGCGGCGGTTCTCGCCCCGACAATCAAACGCAGAGCGGGCGAATGGGCGTGCAGAGCTCGCGCCAGGAACAGAATAGGCCCTATACCGATGCCTCCGGCCACCAGAATCGGACGGGTTTCGGAGTCGGGTAGGGGAAACGGCTTTCCGAGCGGGGCGAGGACATCGACCGCATCAAACGGACGCTTTCCGGCGAGCTGGGCCGTAGCCGCACCGCGCACTTTGTAGATGATCCGGGCTGAACCGTCCTCATGATCGTAGCGGCTGAACGCGAACGGCCGCCGTAATAGCGGCACTGAAGACTGGGAGGTCCGAATAGTAAGAAACTGACCGGGCTTCGGCGCCGGTGCCTGCGATGGCCAGTTGAACTGCAGTTCGTAGAAGTCCTCTGCGATCGGGCGGTTTTGAAGGACCGCCGTCAGGTATCGGGCCATGGCCGGCATATCGTGCACGGTGTCCTTTGCGATTTCAGTATTTGAATCCACTCTTCGCGTGAGATCTGCTGTTTGGCGGATAGCTCGGTGGTGAAGTATTTGATGCTGTTGCACAGCCGCTCGGCGGTCTCCGTGTCCAGCGCGCACTCCATATTGTAGGCAAACTGTTCGGCCTTTTCGGTTTCAACCATCAGCACATTCTCGAGGAAACACTGCAGCACCGAATGTACCCGTTGCAGTTGCTGTGCGACACGCCGACCCTCCGGCGTCAGCGTGATGAACGAGTTCTTCTCCTGCCCGATAAGCCCTTTCTGTTTCAGCGACTTGATTGCACCGGTTACCGAGGGCATCTGAACGCCGAGGTACCCCGCGATATCCTTTACGCGGGCGACGCGCCGTTCACCTTCGAGGATATAGACCGCCCCTAAGTACTGCTGCAGGCTTCGAGATAACTGAGCGCCGGTGCTCACCATTTGGCCCATCTTACCGTGGCTCGATGGTTTTAGCAACTCATGGGATCTTCCTGCAGGCGGCTGACTGCCTGTCGATAACTGTCTACAACCGGCGCTACGCCTGTTGCAATATCGGGCGCCCCGCACTACAGTAGTATCGAGGTGCAAAAGACATATGGCTGTACTTTCGGACCGTATGAAGCGTCGGTTTGAGGAGCTGGGGAAGCGGTTTGCCGAGCAACTGCCGGCCCGCATTGCCGAACTCGAAGCGACCTACTCGTGCTTTGGGGAGGCAAGCGATTTGACGCCGCTCGTAAGGCTTCGGGATTTGGCGCACCGCCTCGCCGGGACCGGCGCGACGTTCGGGTACGCGGGGCTCTCGCTTGATGCGCGGCTGCTCGAGAGCGAGATCGATGCGATCCTCGAGAACGGGCAGGCACCTCCGGAGGAGCAACACGGTACTATTGGGGCATTGATTGCCGCGATCGCGGCGACTGCGGCCGGCGCCGAGTCGCCGGCGGGCGGCCGCAAAGGTTCTTCGCACAGCTCGGCGCACAAACGTGCTGCGGAGAGACGCGAACACGAGGTGGATGGTGCCGTGCGGGATGCCGGCAGCGATAGCGAGGTCTTGGAGATGGATAAGATCGAGGAAAACGGGCAACCGCCGTTGGATACCCCGGTTCTGTACGATAACACTGAATCCGGTGACGAGATGAAGCAAATTTTCGAGCAGCTGTCCTTCTTCGGGTTTGAGATCCGTCCTCTTGCAGCGCTCGATAGCGCCTCGTATTCGGCGGCTCAACCGGCGGTTGTGCTTACCGAGGTCTCGCGACTTGTTCAAGATCGCGATGATGGCTTGGCACCGCATATAGCCGCTATAGAGGCCGGTGTGGTGAAGCTCGTGTGTTTCTCCTCCAGCGACTCGGTCGGTACGCGCCTCAGTGCCGTGCGGGCCGGTTCGGCAGCGTTTGTCTCGCGTCCTGTCGATTTGGTGCAGCTCATCGATGGCCTAGAGGCGTTGACGAACAAGAGACCAGACAACCCGTTTCATATTCTGCTGGTGGACGACGATCCCGAGCAAGTCTCGCATGTGGCGTGGATTCTACAGCAGGCGGGAATGATCACCTCGGTCGTGACTAACCCGCATTACCTCTTCTCGGCGATGATAGATGCCCGACCGGAGCTCATCTTACTCGATATGTATCTGGGCGACTGTACCGGAGTGGAGCTCACCAAGGTCATTCGGCAACAAGAGGTGTTCGTCGGAGTTCCGATCGTCTACCTATCGATTGAGTCTGATCGCGAAAAGCAGATTGAGGCTATTGCGGCCGGCGCCGACGACTTTCTTACCAAGCCGGTTGATCCCGAGCAGTTTGTTCGGCTGGTTCGAACGCGATGTCAGCGCACGCGCGCGATGCGGTACTACATGGAGCGTGACTCTCTCACCGGACTGCGCGATCACTCGAGCCTGATGGACAGGCTGAGCACCGAGCTGCAGCGAGCCTCACGCCTGAAGAGCTCTGTATGCTTCGCGATGCTGGATCTTGACTATTTCAAACGAGCGAATGACCGATACGGACACCTGGTAGGCGACCGCGTACTCAAGACGCTCGCGCGGCTCTTGCAGGAGCGACTGCGTAATACCGACGCCATTGGCCGATGGGGCGGGGAGGAGTTTGGTGTGATCTTGCTGGACACCGACGTAACCCAGGGAGCCCGATTGATGAACGCGATCCGTGAACAGTTCTCCGAGCTTGTCCATCAGGTAGGGCACGATACCTTCCAGCTGACCTTCAGCTGCGGAGTCGCGGCCTTTCCCCAGTACGATGGCGCTATGGTGCTCACTGAGGCGGCCGACCGGGCGCTGTACGCGGCAAAGGAACAGGGCCGCAACAAGGTCATCACCGCGTAGGCGGCACTACTTGGCTTTTGGGATTCGCCGCTCGGCCAGAATATCGTACTCAATCGCGTACCACCACGGGAACGGGCGGGCGCTTCCCGCGCCGCTGCCGCTTCTCGGTGCCGCAATCTCGCCGCGCGGCACAATCCGCAGTAGCTGCCACCAGGCCTGACGCACAGCGGCGGCCGGCGGGGACGGCAGAGATGCCTGCAGCGCAGAGAGCTGCTCGGGGGTTCCCAAGGCGAGGAGGACGCCCGGGGCAAGCGGCAGTTCATGCGCCAAGGGGGTGAGGCCGGCCGCCACCCCAATGGACTCGGCCGCACGGCCGAGCTCCAGCAGTTCGTGTTCCGGAGAGTACAACACGTACAGCGCGTGTTCTCGGGCGGTGTACCTGTTCGGCTGCAGCACCGGCAGCCGTGCCGGCTCGGGGGGGAACAAGCTCTCGGCGGCGCGAGCGCGCGCGGGATCGGCGGTGCAGACGGCCTGTAGCGCGGCTGCATTGATGGACTCAGTATGGCCGGCGGGATCGTGGAAAACCGCGACCGGAATCATCGCCGGCAGCGAACGCGCTCCAACCACGCCGTATTCGCGGAACAGCGCGGTTTGCAGCTCGCCGTAATCGCGTTGCAGGCTTCCGGGAAGGGCCAAAGCGGTTACAAACACAACGGAGCTATGGTACAGTAAGGGCGCTACGCACGGCAAGCGCGCACGCAAGCAACCCACGTACGACGGTACGGCACACGTGAGCGCGGAAGACGGAGCTCAGAATGCAGGCAAGGGCAGTATATGAAACGCAAAGCTGATCAGGTCATTTCGCAGGTGGTGGAAAGGGTCTCCGAATGGGAAGCCATTGATACCGTTACGGTGCTGGAGTCCGGGGAGGATTACTATGACCCGTATTTTTTCTTCAGTCTCGACCTCTATTGCCGCGGAAACGTACCCGCCGTGTCGGCGCGTGAAGCTGCGTTTGAAGATACCTTTGCGTTCGAGTCGCTGACCGCCGGGCGCAAGGACCGGTTCGTGCTGAACGACATCCCGATCCGCTTAGAGTACAAGGACATCGATCGATTCGACCGCATCATCCTGGACGCCACCACCGACGGCGACGGGCCGTCTCGGGACAGCGGTACCTTTATGTTCTACCGGTTGAAGAATGCGCGGGTCTTGGTGCAGCACTCCGACTGGTTGGACCGGGTACGCTCGGACCTCAAGAGGCTTACCGACAAGTTCTGGCGGGGTGTGCGGCTGTCGGCCCAGGCGCGGATGGAGCACAACCTGAGCGATCTGTACGCAGCGGTGGTGCGCGAGGACGACTTGTTTTATCTGGTGTCTTCCGCGGGCTTCATTCAGAGCCTGTGCAGCGTGCTGTTTGCTATCAATCGCCGGTTCGAGCCGTCGGCGCGGCTGCTTGCCGAGCAGGTGGTTGAGCTTCCAACGTTACCCGAACCGTTCGGCGGGCGCTTCGAGAGTTTTCTGCGGGCCGAGGGCGGGCTTTCGCCCGAGCAGCGCTATCAAGTCGGTGAGCTCATGGCTCGTAGTGTGCTTGCGCTGTAACCGTGCGGTATATTCGAGCTTGCGGCCACCTAGTTTCCAAGAGAGTTGTAGTAATGAAAACAACAGGGTTGCCAACGGTGGTGATTGCGTGCATGCTGGCGCTCGCGCTAGTCGCGTGCTCAGCCGCAAGCGGCGGTGATTCCGTTGATGCGCGGGCTGAGGAGCCGGCAGAGATCCGGACCGAAGAGCAGGCGGCGACTCAGGATAGGGAGCCGGCCGAGACCCCGGTAGGAATCGTTGACCGCGCGGCGTACCAAGATAAAGAGCTGCGCATTGAGCTCTCAGAAGCGCTCGGGTCGATAGCGTTCGAAAAGCGCCAGGCGCAGGTGCAACTCAGCTATCGGATGCCCGATGACCCGGCCGCGTTCTGGGGCGACCGGGCGAACCCCGGACGCTCGCCGCAGCGCATTGAGCTTGCACTCGATGCTGACGGGGAGGACCGGCGGCAGACGAAACGGTACCGCGTAACGCTGCAACCGGGTGAGAACAGCGTCTATCTATACAGCGGTGCGCCGGGCTTTTGTCCCACGGCGCTGAGAATTATCGGTGACCATCCGGACCTCGAGATCTATGAGCTGCGGGTGACGAGCGTCAGCCGCAGTGTCGAGCGCGGCAACGAGTTTGCACCGCTGCCGGCGGACCTTGGTACGGTTATCGAGTATCGGCAGGAGCTGTGGCGGCGGCCGGAGTACGAGCTGTATTCCTGGAGCAGCTATCCGGAGATCGTGGTGTTGGATATCGCCGAGCTGGATTATCAGTCTCGGATGTTCAAACGGCTGGCGTTCTTCTATGAGAAGAACGAGCATCGCGGCACATTGCTGAGCAATGAAGAGCTTGAAGGCAAGCATGGGTGGAACGCCCATAACTACAGCCCCGAAGGGCTCGCCGCGTTTTTCCAGGCCGCTGCGGATACCGGGTTCAAGCTGAACCCCGAAGAATATCACCTCGCGGAGATCGCAGCGGCAAACGGAGTGATAGAGTACCGTGACCGCCGGTACCGGCCCGGCGAGGGCGGTGTGTTATCGATCTCACGTCAACTGCCGTGGTTGCGGCAGGTGTTTCTCACGCACGAGGCGATGCACGGGCTGTTCTACATGGTGGATGAGTTCCGCGAGTTCACTTTCGATTACTGGGAGGCACTCGCCCCGGAAGAGCGCGAGTTCTGGCGGCTGTTTTTTGAGTTTCGCGATTTTGATCCCACGTACGAGTACCTCATGGTAAATGAGTTTCAGGCGTACCTGTTGCAGCAGCCGGTGCAGATCGTCGATGAGTACTTCTACGACACGTGGATCGGCCGGCTGAAAGCCGATCGCAGCGACCGGGCCGGCTGGATCCGCGAGTTCTTACAGCAGCATCCCGGCACCTTTTCGCGCTCGGCGCGAGACTTAGAGCGTGCGTTGTGGCAGGCGACCGGGTTCACCGCCGGTGACGTACTGCGTGTACGCAGGGTGCGCGAATAAAACGGCTCAATCCGGAGAATATTCGTCGGCGGCACTTGACCTACACCATATATGGTGCTAAGATAGCCTTGTTGCCCGATAGAGCACTATATATGTGCTATATCGAGCGCAGACAAGGAATTAGCTTACTACTGGGAGGCCGAGCATGCACGTTACCCGACACTTCACTACCAAAGGGCAGGATCCATACGCCGATATTAGCTGGGTTTCTCGCGCCAGCGAGCTGCGCAACCCCGACGGAACCCTGGTGTTCCGCCAAGATAACGTCATCGTACCCGAGTCGTGGTCGCAGATTGCAACTGATATCCTTGCGCAGAAGTACTTCCGCAAAGCCGGAGTTCCCCGCCAAGACGGCAGCACCGGTGGCGAGCACGATGCGCGCCAGGTGTTTCATCGTTTGGCGCATACCTGGACCGAGTGGGGTAAGGCGGCGGGTTACTTCGATGCTCAAGAAGACGCGCAGGCGTTTTACGACGAAACGGTTTATATGCTGGCCCACCAGATGGCGGCGCCGAACTCCCCGCAGTGGTTCAATACGGGGCTGTATGCGGCTTACGGTATTGAAGGGCCGCCGCAGGGCCACTACTTCGTGAATCCCGAAACCGGTGAAGTGGAGAAGTCCGGCAGCGCCTATCGGCGGCCGCAACCGCATGCGTGTTTCATACTCGACGTGCAGGATGACCTGGTAAACGAAGGCGGAATCATCGACCTCGTTTCGCGCGAAGCGCGCTTGTTCAAGTACGGTTCGGGTACCGGAAGCAATTTCTCACGCATTCGCGGCGCCAACGAACCGCTGTCAGGCGGCGGCGTGTCCAGCGGCTTGCTGTCGTTTCTCAAGATTGCCGACCGGTCGGCGGCCGGAATCAAGAGCGGAGGCACCACGCGCCGCGCGGCCAAGATGGTAACGCTCGACGCCGACCATCCCGATATCGAGAAGTACGTCAACTGGAAGGCCGACGAGGAGTACAAGGTAGCGGCGATGGCCGCCGGCAGCGCCGCGATCAACCGCGAGGCCGGGCGGATCCTTGCCGCAATTGAGCAGTATAACGGCCCGGATCAGGACCGTATGAACCCCGACCAGAACAGCATGCTGCGTGCCGCGATAGAAGAGGCGGTTGCGGCCGAGATCCCGGCACCGTTCTTGTATCAGCTCCTGCAGCTCGCCCGCCAGGGTGAAGTTCCGGCCGAGCTCAAGAGGTTTACCGCCCAGTGGGACGACGAAGCGTACAACACCGTGAGCGGGCAGTCGTCCAATAACTCAATACGCTTGACGTCTGAGTTTATGCAGGCAGTGCTCGACGACGGTGAATGGGAGCTCACCGCCCGCACCGACGGCAGTTTCTGGAAGAAGATCAAGGCGCGTGCTCTGTGGGAGCAGATTACGCGGGCGGCCTGGAGCTGCGCCGACCCCGGTGTGCAGTTTCACTCAACCATAAACGAGTGGCACACGTGCCCGGCCGACGGCGACATTCGCGCCTCGAATCCGTGTTCGGAGTACATGTTTCTCGACGACACTGCATGTAACCTCGCCTCGCTGAACGTGATGCGTTTCTACGACCCAGAGAGCGCAGCTTTCGATATCGAGTCCTACCGTCACGCGATTCGTATCTGGACGCTGATCCTCGAGATCAGCGTGGTAATGGCCCAGTTTCCGAGCAAAGCGGTGGCCCGCAAGAGCTATGACTTCCGCACCTTGGGGCTCGGGTACGCTAACGTCGGCACGCTGCTGATGGTAATGGGAATTCCGTACGATTCGCCGGAAGGGCGCGCAATCACCGCTGCGTTGACAGCCGTTCTCAGCGGTGAGAGTTATGCGATGTCGGCCGAAATCGCAGCCGGCGTAGGCCCGTTTCCGCGTTTTGAAGCGAATAAAGAGAACATGCTGCGCGTGATCCGCAATCATCGCCGTGCCGCCTACGCCTCGCCGGCTGCGGAGTACGAGAACCTCACCGTAACGCCGCAGCCTATCGATCCCGATCACTGTCCCGAGCCACTGCTCGCCGCCGCACGCGAGAGCTGGGACGCTGCGCTCGAACAGGGGCAGAAGCACGGGTTTCGGAACGCGCAGACCACTGCAATCGCGCCCACTGGTACCATCGGCCTGGTGATGGATTGTGACACCACCGGCATAGAACCTGATTTCAGCCTTGTGAAGTTCAAAAAGCTCGCCGGGGGCGGGTTTTTCAAGATCATCAACCAATCTATTCCCCCGGCGCTTAAGAAGCTCGGATACAGCAGCCAAGAAATCGACGAAATCATCGCATACTGCGTTGGGCACGGCAGTCTCGAGGGTGCGCCGGCTATCGACGAGGCTGCACTGCGGCAAAAAGGCTTCGGCGACGCGCAACTGCAGAAGGTACGCGCCGCGCTGAAAGGCGCATTCTCGCTGCACGACGCGTTCGGTCCATGGTTGTTCGACAAAGAGTTCCTGGAAAACACCATCGGGGTGCCGGAGGCAACCTATTCGCTGTCCGGGTTCAGCCTGCTGCGGCACCTGGGGTTTAGCGATGCGCAGATCGAGCAGGCCGAGGTGTACGCCTGCGGACAGATGGGTGTGGAAGGCGCGCCGTACCTCAAAGACGAGCACCTTCCGGTTTTCGACACCGCGAACCCTTCGGGACGCACCGCGGTTCGCTCAATCCCGTGGCACGCGCACGTAGAGATGATGGCTGCGGGTCAGCCGTTCGTATCGGGGGCGATCTCGAAGACGATCAACATGCCGAACAGTGCAACGGTGCAAGATGTGAAGGGAGCCTATATGTTGGCATGGCATCGCATGCTCAAGGCAATTGCGCTGTATCGCGACGGGTCGAAGCTCAGCCAGCCGCTGTCTACGTTCGCCGGCGGTTCCGACCCGGTTGCCGCCGCCATTATGAGCGCGGAGCAACGCCGGCGCAACGGTGAGCTGCGCTTAGACGCTCTGCGCTCCGCAGCAGTACGGTCCGGTGAGACGGCGGAGATCCGGGCCTCCGGCAGTCGCGAGCCTGCAGCGCAGCCGCCCGAATCGCAGCCGACCGCCGGTGCGCACGGCGAGCGGCAGCCGCAGGTCTCCAAGCGCTGCCCGTTGCCGACGCGCCGCGTCGGCTACACGCAGAAGGCCAAGATCGGCGGGCACAGTCTGTTCCTGCGCACCGGCGAGTACAGCGACGGGCGTCTCGGTGAGGTATTCCTCGACATGCACAAAGAAGGGGCGGCATTTCGATCGCTCATGAACAGTTTTGCGATTGCGGTCTCGCTAGGCCTGCAGTACGGAGTGCCGCTGGAGGAGTACGTTGACGCGTTCACCTTTTCGCGTTTTGAGCCGAACGGTATCGTGCGCGGACACGCAAACATCAAGATGAGCACCTCGGTTCTGGACTTCATTTTCCGCGATCTTGCATTCACATACCTCGGCCGTACAGACCTGGTACAGGTCTCTCCCGATGATCTGCGGCCCACCGATACGGGGCATTATGGTGAGCGGAGCGACGCGCCGAGCGCGCACTCCCGCCGGCGAACCGGCGAAAGCCACGATGCGGCATCCGGTGAATGGGGGCGTGAGGCAAGCGGCGAGGGCGGATCACAGAGCGGCTCAATCGGCTTTGTGACACAACCGGCCGGGGGGCCGCGGGAGACACCGAAAGCCGGCACGGCCGGGCGTGCAACAAGAGATCCGCTGTCCACCGAAGAGGCGCGCAAGGCGCGCATGAAGGGCTACGAAGGCGACCCGTGCCCGACTTGTGGGCATTTCACCTTGATCCGCAACGGCGCGTGCATGAAGTGCATGACCTGCGGGTCAACGACCGGCTGCTCGTAGGCTGTCCGAGGCGAGCCCGCCGGGGCAAAGAGCCGGCGGACGGCAGTGAGGGGTGTGACAATGCTTTTGACGATGAATCTTGGAAACAGCTCATTAGCCTGCGGCGTGTTCGACGGCGACACACTGGTCGCGCGGGTGCGCTTGGTGAGCTCGGTGGATCGCAGCGCCGATGAGTATGAAGCCTTGCTCGGGTCGGTTCTCGGTTCAAAGGGCGTGCGTCCCGCTGAGTTGCACGGCGCCGCGGTTGCCAGCGTGGTGCCGGATCTCAACGAGGTTATCGGCGCCGCGGTTGAGCAACTACTCGGTGTGCCGCCTTTCATGATCAGCCCGGCAGTGAACACCGGGCTGAGTTTCAACACCGACAATCCGATGGAGCTGGGCAACGACTTGCTGGCAAACGCGGCGGCTGCGGTAGAGCTGTACAAGACCGGCTGTATCGTGGTGGACTTTGGTACCGCGTTGAGCTTCACGGTTGTGGATTCCGCGCGTTGCGTGCGCGGCGTTGCGATAGCGCCGGGGTTGCGCGGGGCAGCGCATTCATTAGTCAGCGACACCGCGCAGCTTCCGCACGTGGAGCTGCAGCCGCCGCCCCGAGCAATCGGTACCAATACCATTCATGCTATTCAATCCGGCATTGTGTACGGGTATGCGGGCATGGTGGAAGCGATGATCAAGCGCATGCAGCGGGAGCTCAGCGAACGAGCCAAGGTGATCGTAACCGGCGGCATGTCGCCGCGTATCGTAGATGAGATCGGCGGTGTTGATGAGCGTGCACCTGACTTGGCGCTGCACGGGGTGCGCCTCATCGCCGAGCGTAATTTCTGACCCAGAGCGCCGGGCCCGCTGCGGCCGCTAACGGGAAAGCCGGTTGAGCGCCTGCAAGAAGTCGGCAACCAGGTCGGCCTCGGTCTCTATGCCGACCGAGACGCGCACCATGTCGTCATACGCACCGGCCGCCTCGCGAGCTTCTGCCGAGTGGTCGTGGTAGATTGTAGACTCAGGGTGAATCACGAGCGTCTTACAGTCGCCGAGATTTGCAATCTGCTTCGGGAGCCGCAGCGCATCGATAAACTCAAAGGCGCGTTCGCGTGAGCCGAGCCGTACAGTAAGCAGCGCGCCGTAGTAGCCCCGGTACAGTCGCTTTGCGGTCTCGTGCCAAGGACTTGACGCGAGGCCGGGGTAGTTCACCGCGGCGACCGCCGAGTGGGCTTCAAGTGTACGCGCGAGGGACAGGGCATTGCTGCAGTGCCGCTCCATCCGCAGCGCCAGCGTTTCTATACCTTGAGACTGCAGATAGGCGTCAAACGGCGAGGCGAGGTTACCGAGACTCTGCACCACCAGTTGGCGGGCGGTGTACAGGAACGCCGGCTCGCGGCCTGCCTTCGACACGGCGTGCTGCATGTCGGGGTCCGCGATGGTTCCCCAGTCGAATCTGCCGGTGTCAATCAGTGCGCCGCCGATACAGTTACCGTGACCGCTGATGAACTTTGTTGCGGAATGAAGTACCAGATCCACATCCAGCGCCGCTGCGTCGAGCAGAAAAGGGGTGGTAAGCGTGCTGTCCACGACCAAGGGAATGCCGCGTGCGTGCGACTGCGCAGCGGCGGCGGGGATGTCGGGTACGTCGAGCTTGGGATTGCCGATCGCCTCGAGATAGACAAAGCGGGTGCGGTCGTTGATGGCCGCCTCCAGTGATCCCATTTCGTCGAGATCGATATACACCACGTCCAGGTTATAGCGCGACATCAGCGAGCTGAACAGCCGCCGAGTACCGCCGAACAGGCCGGCGTTAGACACGATGCGGTCGCCGGCGCGGGTGAGCGCCATGATCACCGTAGCGATCGCAGCCATTCCCGAGCCTGTCGCGATGGCACCGCGCCCGTTTTCAATGGCCGCTAAGCGTTCCTCGTAGGCCGCTACGGTTGGGTTGCTGATCCGCGAGTAGATGTGGCCGGGCGTGCGCCCGCAGAATACGTCCTCGAGCTCGGCGGCAGTCTCGTAGGCGAATCCGGCCGATGCGTAAATCGGCGTGGTGGTGGCTCCGTTCGCCTTGTCGGGGCGTGAGCCTGCGTGTACCGCGCGCGTTGCGAATCCGTCGGCGTGAGCCGGCATTCTGTCTCCTCCTTGAGCGCATAGGGGCGCGAGGCCTCTTGGGATACTGGTTCAGTGAGCGGAGCTCACTACTCAAGTGTCAAATGCTGTACGTGTAGCGCGTTTCGCTGTGCTGTTTCGCGGTGATGAGGTCCTGGAGTGTGCGGTTGAGCAGGGCGCTGAGCCCTGCATGAAGCTCCTGCCAGAAAAACGACAACGCATTGTTCTCGTGATTCTCAGGCACAACCTCAAGCCTGCCCTCGAGCGTCGCGAGCAGTTCCCCGAGCCGAATCTGATCCGGCGGACGCGAGAGCGCGTACCCGCCTTGGGCCCCGCGAAAACTCTCGATGAACCCTGCTCTTTTCAAGGTGACGAGAATTTGCTCGAGGTACTGCTGCGGGATGTCGTGCTGCTCGGCGATATCGCGGATCTGTACCGCTCCGGTGCGATAGCGCACAGCAAGCTCCGTGACGGCAGTGAGTCCGTACACCGCTTTGGCCGAAAGTGTAAACACAAATGCCACCTACAGTTATGCTGTTAAGCTACCGTAGCCGCGCGGCGCCGTCAAGCACCGCGTATCCGAACCGTAGGATTCACCGCTGGGGTGAGAGAAGAAGTCCCGATCCTTGCGAGAGCGTGAAGCGGTATTCTCGTAGGGCTGCAGTGAAGCAGGTGAATTACCCGCGGTTCGTTCCGGCGCCGATCTCGTTGCCGTGCGGACCCGGGTTGCCGGTGCAGCCCAACGGTGGGCTGCGGTGTCCAACCGATAACAGCGCGCCGGCAGTGGTTCAGCGACCCCGAAGCTCTTGCGTTTGAGCTGCCGGACGGCTACTCTTGACGCATGCTTGAACAGACCTTCGCACAATTGATCGAGTATTTGACGCAGGTTGGGTGGCTGGGTTTGGGCGTCTTGATGCTTGCGGGGCTGGGCGTGGCGCTCGCCGGCTACCGTATCCGCCTCGCCTTCTTCTTCGTCGTGGGGTTCTATGTCGGGGCGGTTACGATTGGGCCGCTGTTCGCCGCGCTGATCGACGCCCCGCAAACCGCACTCGTGTTCGGAGCTATCGCCGGGGTCATCGGGGGCTTTGTCGCCGTGCGCCTGTATTTTGTGGCGCTGTTTTTTGTGGGGCTGTTGGCCGGTGCTTCGCTTCTGGTGGCAGCGAGTGGGGCGCTCTTTCCCGGCGCCCAGGTGCCGCAGCTGATCGCCGCGGCTGTCGGGGGTCTCGTAGGCGGAATAGCCGCGATAGCGCTTGACCGCGTCGCGATAATCGTAGCCAGCGCCTGGGTCGGCGCGCTGCACGCGGGTGCCGCCGGTTCGACCATTCTCCACCGGACCGTCGGCCTGTCGGAAGGCGCGTGGTACATGGTCTTTGCCGGCCTGGTCGGTGCAATTACCCTTGTCGGCGTGTTGTATCAGCTGCGGGTATTCTCGACCCGCGCCTACCGTTACCCCCGGCGCTAAGGCTGCGGTTCAGGTTTATACTATACAGCGCTACAGCCGCGAAGCGGAGACGCGGGGTCGTGGCGGATTACGCGCGCCGCGATCGGCCAGCCAACCGACGAACGAACGGTTACACCCTGTCGCCGGCCGGCACGATAGTGTTGTGCCGCTTCGAGATAAGGCTGCCCGAGGCAAGGGGGCATCAACTATGTTTGCCGCATTGCGGGACCCGGTGATTCGCTACCGCCGGCCGGGCGTGCATGCCGGCGGCCGGAGCGTTTGAACATCAGCAGGCGCACGCCGTTGAGCGATACCAGCACGGTGCCGCCCTCGTGGCCAACCACGGCTAAGGGTAGGGGCAAGTCGATAGTGTAGATTCCGACCACCATCAGCGCAATCAAACTCAACGCCACCGCGATGTTTACCGCGAGGGTGCGCTTGGTGCGCCGGCTCAAGGCGATAAGATACGGCACTTTTTCCAGGTCATCCGAGAGAAGCACCACATCGGCGGTTTCAAGTGCCACGTCGGTGCCGGCGGCGCCCATGGCGATCCCTAGCCGCGCTCCCGCGAGAGCCGGTGCATCGTTGACTCCGTCCCCCACCATGGCGGTGGGCCCGTACTCAGCTTCAATGCGGCGAATAGCGTCGAGCTTGTTCTCAGGCAGAAGCTCGGGAAACACCACATCAATTCCCGCTTGCGCCGCTATTTGCTGCGCCGCGGCGGCATTGTCACCGGTGAGCATCGCCACATGCTTGATACCGGCGTCGTGCAAATCTTGAACAACCTCGCGCACGCCGGGGCGCAGGCGATCCTCCAGCGCTATCAGCCCCATGATGCGCCGTTTTGCAGATGTGCCGGCCCCGTTTCCTGCTGGTGTGCTGCCGAGCTCTTCAAGCAGCACCACCACCGTTTTGGCTTCACGCTGCAGCCGCGCTACTTCCTCATTGGCAGCAGCGAGCTCTGGGTCGTTTTCGGAAAACTCATTGAAGACCGCCGGGCTCCCGATGCGAAACTCCGCGCCATTGAACCTGCCGCGGATGCCGACACCGGACTCGCTTCTAAATTGGGTTGGACTGCCGTACTGCAGACCGCGAGTTTGCGCCTCAGTGGTGATTGCCCTGGCGAGCACATGCTCACTTTTGCTCTCTAAGGAAGCGGCCAGTGCAAGCAGCTCGTCTTCACTCTTGCCGCATAGTGAGACAACATCGGCAACATACGGCTTTCCTTCGGTGAGAGTGCCTGTCTTATCAAACGCAACTGCTTGTATACCCGCGGCTTGCTCAACATGCACCCCACCTTTGAACAGAATGCCGCGCCGTGCTCCGTTGCCGATTGAGGATAATATGGACGCAGGGGTGCTGATAATGAGCGCACACGGACTTTCTGCCACCATCAAGGTGATCGCTCGATACACTGACAGAGACCACTCGGTTCCAAATAGGTATGGCGGGAGCACGCCGGCAAGTATGGTGGCGGCAATGACTCCCATGGCGTAGTACTGTTCGAAACGGTCGAGAAAACGCTCGGTTTTGGCCTGTTGTTCCCGAGCGTCTTCAACCAGGGTAATGACCTTGGCGATGGTAGATTCATCGCTGGTCTTGGTTACCCGTATCACCAGCTCGCCATCCTGGTTGAAGCTTCCCGCGAGCACATCCTGCCCAGGGCTCTTCTCAACCGGCATTGATTCACCGGTGATGCTCGACTGGTCTACGCTACTGCCGCCACTGTACACTACGCCGTCAAGCGCAATACGGTCGCCCGGGCGTACCTGAAGAAAGGCGCCGATCGCGATATCGTTAACCGGAAGCGTGCGGCCCTGCTCGCTCTGCGGTGTATCCAGCACTATAGCGGTGTCGGGACGCAGTTTCGACAGCGCCCGGATCGCGCTGCGGGTGCGGTCAAGGGCGTAATCCTGCAGCACGTTCGAAAGTGAGAACAAGAACAACAGCAGCGCACCCTCAAACGGCGCCCCTACCGCCGCCGCACCAATCGCGGCCAGTATCATGAGCAGGTCGATATCGATCCTGCGAGCGCTTAGGCTTGCATAGCCGGCCTGTACGCCGAAATAGCCGCCTGACAAATAGGCCAGGGCATAGAACACCCAAGACAGCCCCGGCGGGCCGGTGCGTTCGCTAACTGCCCCTGCCACCATCGTCACCAGCGTGATTGCCACGAAAAGCGGCTCGAGCGAGACCCGCCCGAGGCGGCGTTGCGCGCCGCTGAGAACCGCCCGTATGGCGGTAGCCGCCGCTTGGCCGGCAGTGGCGGTCACGGCGGGCGCACTTACATCGTCTGCTGCTGCTCCGCTTGCGGAGTAGCCGCTTGTGCGCGCCTCGCCGCTTGGCGCCTCGGCATCTAAGCCGTCAATGCGGATCTTGCGAGTTACCCAGGGGCTGGCGCGCCGCTGCGTGCGTTGTTGCGAGACACGCATTACTCCGTTGCTGATCTCAATGGTATCATTGCCGATCAGCGTTCTGGCGGTGCAGTCGCCGGTATGATCTGTGTCTACCACGCGTGCCGGCTTCTCATCGGCCCGGCGCTGCAGTTGCTGCAGCGATATCCGGCAGCTGTGTTCGGCACTCATTCGGGTGCGGTCGCGAAGGGGCGAAACCTGTTGTTCTATACTGCGCGCCAGTTTGTCCGCTATTGACTGCGCCTGTTTCCCGGTAAGCTGTTGTGGGTCGTAGTCAATCTGCATTTCACGGTTTGATATGTCATAGCGCACCTCGCGGATTCCGGGTTCAGCTTGCACAAGACGAAATATCGTGACCGGGCACCAGCGGTCTTCAACCGGTACCGGGCAGTTGGCCTTTACCCAGGCTTCGGGGTTTTGGGTGGTGCTCATGAGCTTAACTCCGTTGTCGTTGATTAACACGCCTGCGCAAACATTCGGGACACACTCCGTACAAAATCAACCCCGCCTCGTGCTGGACTTCAAAGCCGCTGCGTGCGGCCGCCTCGTCAATCAGCGAAGGAACGGTTTCAATGTGCAGATCGGCGATATTTTCGCAGTAGCGGCACACCAGGTTGACGTGTGGTGTGGTATCTAAGTCGTAGTGAATGTGGTCGTGATCAGCGATATCAAGTTGAGTCAGCACGCCGAGTCCGCATAGAGTCTCGACGGTGTTGTACACGGTTGCCTGACTAATCATAGGAAACTCCCTACGCACTTCGGTGTATATCTCGGCCACTGTGGGGTGACCTCGATGAGCTGCCAGCGCTTTGCAAATTGCGTAGCGCTGAGCGGTGTTGCGCTTACCGGCGTCTTCAAGCGCCTGTAACAGTTGATTAGCACGCGATACCGTTCCGGGTGTTGCTGAGCACATAAATATTTGGCTCCCCAAAGAATCTGAGTCTTACCTTATATGTAAAATCTTTTAATACTCGTTCTAATCATTCGCCTAAAACATACCTTGGTATCGGCGGATTGTCAATCCCGGAGTCCGATTTTCCGGTTTCTCATAGTGCAGGCACGCGTTCTACGGCGGATTTCGAGAAGCCGGCGCTTTCCGCCAACGGTAAGGCGCAAGCGGCCCTTGAACAGGCCGCGGCGTGAGGTTTTCAGCAGTGCGCCGCGTTGCACACACCGTAAGGCCTCGCTTACCTCGTGTTCTTGCCACCGAGAAAGCAGCCCGTAGCCCTTGAGCTCGTCGGCGTGGTGTTGCTGAGCGGTGAGGTCGCGAAGCCCGCACAGCGCAGCTATTGCAGCCTTCTTGGTTAGAGCCGCCCCGTGGTCGGCGAAGAACGCGAGAACCGCGCGCAGCGCATCGGGCTCGTCGGCAACAGCAGTGTTCACCTGCTGTGCGGCCTGCTCGCAGCGATCACAGCCGCTGCAGTGGTCAGCCTCAGCGCCCAGGGCCGCGAGGAGGTAGCTGCGCCGGCAGTTGTGTACGCTCAAGTACCCGGTCATAATGTCGGCGCGGGCGCGCTCCAGCTTCGAGCGGTCTTGATTTCTCCGTGGGTCGGCAGCGCCGCCCAACGGCGCGATCAGTACCGCTGCCGACGGCTTGCCGTCGCGGCCGGCGCGCCCCGACTCCTGCAGATAGCTTTCCACCGAGGGCGAGGGCTCGAGGTGGATAACGCTGCGGATATTTTTCTTGTCCACTCCCATGCCGTACGCAGTCGTGGCTGCGAGAATCCCGTCGTCGGATGAGAAGAACCATTGCTCACGGTCTATCTTCTCCTCGCGTGTCAGCCCGGCGTGATAGAAGAAGATCTCCGTCTCGCCGAGCGCGTCGCGCAGCATGCGAGCGGTCTCTTCGCTGCGTCGGCGCGTTGGGCAGAACACGAGCGCCGGACGTTCTACAGCAGTGGCGGAGTTCTTTGCGAGTAAGCGGCGCAGACTGTACTGGGAGGACAGCGTAGGAAGCACGCGATAGTGGATGTTGGGACGATCGGGCACTCCCTGCACCAGCTGCGGTTCGGTTCCTGAGAACAGGTGGCGAACGATGCCTTCCCGGATGACCGGCGAGGCGGTGGCGGTGAAGGCGGTGACCGCGGCGTTTGGCAGCCGCCCGCACAGTGTGTGAAGCTCGAGGTACCGCGGACGGAAGGTCTCGCCCCACTCGGATACGCAGTGCGCCTCGTCGATTACGAGATGCGCAACCTGCGCCGCCGCCAGCTCTTGGAGGATCGTGTCGGAGAGCACC
This sequence comes from Spirochaetaceae bacterium, assembly GCA_003556605.1. Taxonomy (GTDB): domain Bacteria; phylum Spirochaetota; class Spirochaetia; order DSM-27196; family SLAA01; genus B1Sed10-166. Next base: position 10,112 of record PWQX01000267.1, on the reverse strand, counting down.
GTCTCAGGGTTGGTCAGGACTACACGCGCGGTACCGTTGCCGCAGGCCTCCAATGCCTGGCGGCGTTCACTCGTGCTCTGGCCGCCCCGCAACACCACTCCCGGGATCTTGAGCTCTTGGAGTCGGCGGCGCTGATCCTCTATCAGCGAGAGCAACGGAAAGACTACGACAGTGATTCCTGACAGTATGAGTGCCGGCAGTTGGAAACACAGGCTCTTGCCGGCGCCGGTGGGAAGAATCACGAGTTGAACTCGCGGCCGGTCGTACTGGTCTTCTTCGTGGCCGGCACGATCGATGATGTTTGCGATCACGATACGCTGATACGGAAAAAGGTACGGAATGCCGAGGCGCTCGGCGGCGAGCTCGGCCACTGGGTCTTGGAGCGCGTGTTGCGGGTTGAGCCGCTCGAATCCGCCCTGATGATCGCGGCTCATGAGATCTGCTCTGCATACGGTGTATTTTGCATTGCCACCCTCCGCAGACAGTACAACCATCGGATTCGCACCGCCGCATCGCTTGTCGCGTCGATTCCTATAGGTTTTCGCGGCGCCTGCGGCGCGGCGGCGGGATCGTGGCAGCCGTCCTCATCAGATCTGCCGTGGGGTAGCCCACGGCGGGTCTGATGCCGCTCCTCCTCGTCTGCACGGCCTCCACGGCAAAAGACCGCGTCCCCGACACACTGAAACGGCCAGAGGTATCATCGCGAAACAACTCGGTGGTCGTGCCGCTCACGTTGTGCTCGTCGTTCGTCGGTTCCACGCTATCCACAGCAGTGGCGAACGCGGTCCGGCAGCGGCACCGTCTGGTCGGACCTGCTGCCGAGGCGTGCGCTGCTTAGAGACAGCGGGGGTATCCCGTTAGAAAGGGGGGCACATTTATTCGAGTAGTGCCGGCGAGGCGAGGGCGTGCAACGCCGTTTTATTGATCAGCTCGGTGCATCGGCCGCGGGGCCACGTTGGCGGCCCCATCCATTGTGCGAGCTATCACAGCGACGTATATTCGCTGCACTGTGTCTTGCACTAGTCAAGAATAGCTACAGTGACGCAGGAGTCAATGAAGCGCCGTTCTCCCTACTGTCTATTCCCCCGCTGCCGCTGTGCGGACCTGTAGCGCGGCCCTATCCGGAGTCTGCTTAGGAACCCTAGCCACCTGCGGAGTCGCGGGTGTCCCGACGATTCTGATCCTCATCATTCACTTTCACACGATGCTCTCGTAAACCAGCACGCGTTCAACAGTCTCGTTCAGGCCGATACTCCTGGTGAGCTCATCATCGATGGCTTCTACGTACAGTAGAAAGCGATTCCTCTGAGCATCCCACACGATACTCGAATACCCCAGAAGCGGATAGTGAGCATGTTCGTAAGCCGATCCCGGCTTCCAGTACTCGTGGTAAAGGGTCTCTAGGTTCCCAGTCCTGCGATCCAAGAGGTAGGCCACTCCGTGGGTGTCGCTACTGCCGTGGCCGATTCCGTGCTCGTCTGCGTATACGACGCTCTCGCTCTTCTGACGGCTGTCCGCCAGACTTGACTCCAGCCCAACGAAGACCGGCCCTTGTGAACCTGGGAAGAAAGAACCGTTGAGAAAGGCGATCCGCTCCTCACCGTCTACTGTGAGAAAGCCCGTCTTGAGCCAGCTCACCCCGTCGCGGCTGATGGCGAGAGCGGGGCGGACGTCCCTGCGGTCATCCATCGCTTTGTAGAGACATATCCAAAGACCGTCCACGATGTCGATGCTCGAGTCCCGGGCCTGATTGGCGTCGTAGTCCTGATCGTGCGCCAGTACGATACCATGAGATTCCCAGGGCCCCTCCAGCGAGTCGGACGTCAGCAGAAGGGTTTCCCACTGAATGCCGCCCCAAACAAAACTCTCGCCCGTATCGACCGAGAGGTAGAAGTGCCAGCGATCGGTAGCTGGGTCTCGAAGCAACTGTGTGCCCTCAATGCTGTGAATCAACAGCCCGCTGACGGTGGAGGCTTGCTCCTTGCTTACACTTGCGACTTGCTCGAAACGCAGTCCGTCCTCGGAGCGGTAAATCTCCGCGGCGTAACCTCTGACACCGCCCTCGGCCTTTCGAGGGCGCGCCGAAAGCAGGAATGCTCTGCTCTGGGGGTCCCAGACAGTCTTGCCTGCGCCAATCCAGGAGCCCGGGTTTTGGTCCGGTGGCTCGAGTGCGATTCCTATGAACCTGCGGCGGGAAAAGATCCGTTGAGGCGGAAAGAGCCCCAGCCAGTGTCCGGTGTTCAGCATGTCTTGTCCTCCTGGTCGCTCGCCCCCTTAGTCCGTACAAGGAGGCAGCCCGCAACGAATATCCTTGGCGGCTATCGTGGTTGACGATAAAATCAACAAGCACCTCAAGAGTTAACGTGAGGGTAATGCCGGATAATAGCAAAGATCAGATGAAGAGTACAGACGGTACTCCGCGCAACTCAGAGCCTCGTCGAATCCGGAGCGCAATCCGTTGAACATGCGGCGGACGATGCCTTCGCGAATCACCGGTGGGGGGCTATTCACCGATGATTTTGATGAGGAGGCGCTTTCTGCGTTTGCCGTCGAACTCGTAGTAGAAAATATGCTCCCAGGGGCCGAGGTGCAGCGCCCCGTCGGTGATGGCGACGACGACTTCACGGCCCATGACCTGCCGCTTGAGGTGGGCGTCGGCGTTGTCCTCGAAGCCGTTGTGCCGGTATTGACTGTGGGGCTTTTCGGGGGCGAGCTTTTCCAGCCAGACTTCATAATCGTGGTGCAGGCCCGACTCGTTATCGTTGATGAAAACCGAGGCGGTGATGTGCATCGCGTTGACAAGCACGAGACCTTCCTTGACGCCGCTTTCCTGCACGAGTCGCTCGACTTCGTTGTGGATCGAGACAATTGCGCGACGCTGCGGGGTGTTCATCCAGATTTCTTTGGTCAGTGTTTTCATAGGTCCCTTGTACCAGAAATATCAAGCCGTTGCAATTTTCTTAGCCGTTGCGATGATCGGAGACGTATCATCTTCAGGCCTTGAACTTGAACTGCAGTCCCAGTCATACCACCGCTTTATCAGAAGCTACGCTCAAGCCGGGCCTTGGGACCCCCCCAACGTGGACGCTGCTGTTACTTGGGCCGCGGCAAGGGCGGCGAGGACGGCAAGCGCATACGGAGCTAGCGGACCTGCGGTGCTGGGAGGCAGCGCGCACGGTAGTATAGCAAGCGCCAATACGAAGTATTCGGATGCGGAGAGACGACTGTTTGCCAGAACAGCGATCGCGCTTGCGAGTCCCAAAGCTGCCGCAACCCAAGAGGAGCTGCCGGTGAGCTGGACTGCGAGGACGCCGCCGGCGACGGCGGAGGCCGCAAGCCCCACCGTTCTCAGAGCCTCTCCGGCCGAGCGGGCCTTAGCAAGGATAATAAGGCAGGGTAAGGCGAAGAACAGCGCGAGCACCATGGGGGTCGCCGTGCCGCCGTCCGGTCCGAGGTGTGGCTCTGCGACCACATGGCGATAGCCGGTTAGTCTGCCGGCCTCGGCGGCGAGCGCTGCGAGGTCTGCGAGGCCTGCGGGCTCGGCGAGCTTATTGTGCGGGCGCGCAGCGCGGGTGTGGTTGAAGAACGCAGTGAGTTGAACCCCCGGCCGGCGGTCGTACCGGTAGAGTCGACTAACCTCAAAACCGGCTGCCGCGGCGCCGAGGTCGCGGTAGCGCGCGCCGTTCGCGAGCACGGCCGGGGCCGGTGCCTGGAGAAACGCCCGCGCGTTGAGATCAGCACCGCCTGCGGCGAACACGCGCACATCGCGCTCGTCATCGGCAGTGTACCATTTTGCCGCGACGCGCTCGCCAAGGCTCCACGCGATATTGCGGGTGAGCGTGGCCGGTGAAACGTCGAAATGCGCAAGGCGGTCTTGGTCGAGGCGAAAGATGTACGAGGCCGGCGGCTGCTTGAATGCGAAGACAACCTCGGCCACTTCGCTGCGCAGCCGCAGCGTTTGCGCGAACATCTCGGCGCGCTCGCGCAACCCGGCGTGTGAGTCACCGGTGATCGTTACAGTCGCGTGTAAATCGGCACGCGAGTGCTCAGGTATCACGAGGTATGCCCCCGGTACTATAGTGCGCATCGCACGAAGGTCGGCAAGAAGAGCGGAAGAATCGTGGCCGGCAGCGGCTGTCAGATCAAACCGTGCGCGTTCACGTTCGTAGCGCGAAGCGACGGTCGTTACGGCGACGTGGCGCAGCAGGGCCTCTTCAACGCGCCGGCTTTTACGCTCAACTGACTGGAGCGTGGCACCGGCCGGGAACTCCAGCAGGACGCTGAAACTGTCGTGGTTCGCCTTTTGAAAAGGTGAGCCGAGACCGTGGGCTCCTGCCGAAGCGGCCGCGAACACCCAAAGCGCGATCAGGGTGAATCCCGGTCGCGAGACGGTATCTCGTCCGCGCGCCGGGAGGCCTGCTCCGGCCCGCCCGGGCAGACAGACGCGCACATACGCGTATCCAACGAGCAGCCCCGCTGCGTTGGCGACGATCAGCGGCTGGAGCGTGAACCGCAGTGGGGCTGCAAGAAACGCTGTTGGCGCCGCGAGCGCCGCGAGCATCACAAGGATACCCAGTGCGGCGTTATCCGCGCGCCGGAGTCTCGCCGCCACCAATGCTATCGTCACCCACGAGGCGGCAGCGACGCCGGTGAGCCCGAGAAGCTCCAGAGGCAGGCCGGCCGCCGCCAAACCCGCGACGCCACCGGCTGCGGCACCCAACGCGCCGAAGAGACACAGCAGTGCAGCGATGCCGGAACGTGCGAGTGCGCCGAGCGCTGCGGCGGCGAGCGCCAAGCCGGCGGCGAGCCGGACCGCCGAGCGTGTAATCTCACTCACGATTTCTTTTCCCCGGTCAACCACGATTTCCGTCTCGGGATAGCGTTGTAGTACGCGCCGCAAACGCCGAGATACGGTTACCGAATTGACATCGCCTTGCGGCTGTAAGTACAGCAGCACCCGTTCGCTGCCGTTCAATCGTGAAACGTACTCGGCCGGAGGTGAACGCTCGAGTGTTGCCGCGATATCCCCTAACCGCAGCGAAGGGCGGATGAAGATTGCAGGCAGTTGCTCGATGGTCTTGATGCGAGTGTCCAGTGTTGCTGAGGGGGTGCCGGGTCGAGCGAACCCGCCGACTACCGCGTGCCCGCGCAAGCCTGTGATGATGTCGAGCATTGATACGGCGGCCGCTGCCGCGCGGTCGGGCGCAACCTGTACTGCTGCCTCGCGGGCTCGTCTGCCGGCGATGATTACCTCGGCAACACCATCCACCTGTGCAAGGGTGTTGCGCAGCTGTTCGGGATCACTCGTTCCCCCACCCGGTAAGGCTATGATCATTGCAACCGGGCTGCTGCGGTCGGAGCGAAGTATGCGAGGCGGCCGTGCGGACTCCGGTAAGCCCGGCGCCACGCGTGCAACCGCTGCGCGCAGTTCCAGGTAGGCCGCGTCCAAGTCGGTGGCGCTGTGAAAATGCAGCACGAGCTCCGCTTCGTCACGGGAGCTTACCGATCGCAGGTGCACCAGGTGCGGTACCGAAGCGACGGCGTCTTCCAAGGGCCGCGTTATCCTGCGCTCAACCACCTCGGCGAGGCCCCCGTCGTACTGGACCCGCACCGCCAGGACGGGCTCGGTCGCCCGGCGCGGTTCTCCGAGCTGAGCTTGTGCGATCATCGCCGCGCAAACAAGCGTGAGTGCCGCGATGAGCAGAGCACGCCGGCCGGGAGTCAGTACCACCGGCAGGGCGGCCGGGGCAGGGGGCATAGGGGAAAGTTGTTCGTGATTCACGGTGCGGGCGTCCCGGGGAAGAACAGCAGATAGAGCGACGGAAACAGAAGCAGCGTCGCCTCGGTGCCGATGACCAAGCCCCCAACAAGCGGCACCGTGGTGTCGCGGATTAAGACGTTAGCGGCGAACGGCCCGAGCGTGAGCGGTGCGAGCGCCGTCACCGTAGTCGCGAAGGCCGCAAACGCCGGACGCGACCGGCGCGCGCTCTCGTCTACAACGGAGGCGTAGACTGTTTCGTTCACGCGGTGTGACTGCCCGCGCCGGTACCCGACGCTCAACAAAATCGCGCCGTTTACCGCTGTGCCCAACAACACGAGCAGGCCGAGGAGGCTGCTGATGCTGAGCGGCGTTGATGTTGCCGCCAGCGCCGCCAGCCCCCCGAACGCGTAGCAGGGTACCACCGCGAGCACCAAAAGCGGCAGCAGGAACGAATCGAGTTGCGCCGCGAGCAGCATGTACAGGAGCATCAACGCGAGTGAGAACACCCAGATCATCTCGCGCTTGGTTTCGCGAAGCGCGCCACGCTCAGTTGGTTCCACCTGTGCGCTGTCGAGCCTCAGCCGGTCTATAGCGTTCCAGGCCTCCGTATTCCCGGCCGCGGGTTGCGACGCGGCCTCTACTGTCAGCGTTTGTGCAGGCCGCCGGTCCACGCGCTGGAGTGCGACCGGCGAACGCCGGCGGTGCAGTTGTGCAACTGCGCGCAGCGGCACCAGGCGCTCGTCCGCGGCCTGCACACGGAGCGTGCGAAGCGCTTCGTCCGGTGTGCGCAGTGCTTCGGGTAGCGTTACCCGAATCGGCAGCTCGCCGCCGCGGTCCTGCAGGTGCGCCACAACCGCGCCGCGTACCGCGTGGCGCAGCGTTGTAAGCAGGGTGCGCGGTGCAGCGCCCGCGCGCTGGAGGGCGGCGAAATCAGGGACCAGCGCGTATGCGGGCTCGGTGAGGGGGTGCAGGCCCGCTGCGGCCGCGTCCGTTGCGCTCAGCTCACCGAGCGCTGATGCAAGCGTGGAGACCGCGGTTTGCAGGGCCGCCCGGTTTTCGGCCCGCACGAGCAGTGTATTGGCGCTCCGGCCGCCGAGCAGCGTCTCGATCGGATTCTCAGCCGGTGCCAAGCGGTAGTTGCGAAATGGAACGTGGCGCAGCCCCGCGCGCACGTTGCCGCCCAGCCGGGCGGATCCGGTGGGCGTGACCGTGAGCGCCATAGTTACCAGGCGGTCACGCCCGCCTGCGGAGAGGCGGTCGGTCACTCGCGGGCGGTCTACACCTGCCGAGAGGTGCCGCACCGTCACACCCGTTAACGAGGCTATCTCGCGCGCCGCGTCGGCGGCGTGCTCGCGCATCGCCGAGAGGTGTAGATCGCGGGGGAACTGCAGCTCGAGGAGGTAGTCATGCTCACCCGCGCGCGCGAATAGCGTTTGTTCGCGCGTGCCGAGAAGGAAGGCTGCCCCGCCGGCGATGAGCAGCATAACCGCGGGAGCAATACGCCGGCGCCTGATCACGGTGTGCAGAACGCAGCGATAGCGCTGCTCGAAATTCACCCAGCGCGGTGTGAGCCGAGCGGCCTGTGTTCTACGCTGCGTTAGCTCGCGTGCAGACACTAGTGCCGCGGGAACGAAGGTCAGCGACACAACGTACGACAACGCGAGCAGGATCGATACGGTAAGCGCGAGCTCGCCGAACACCGCGCCGACCGGCCCCGGTACCAACGCGATCGGAAAGAACACCAAGATGGTGGTGGCGGTGCCCCCGAAGGTGGAAACCGCACATTCGCTGAGCGCTTGTACCGAAGCTCCTATTTGCGGTGTTTGACCAGACTGCAGTCTATCAACGACGACTATAGCGTTGTCGAGCACCATGCCGATTCCAATTGCAACCCCGGCAAGCGATACAAGATTCAGGGTGACGCCTGCGAGAAACAGCACGCCGGCGGTCAGGCAGAGCGTAACGGGGATCACCGCGGCGCACACAAGCGCCGGTGCGGGCGACCGCTGCAGGCCGAACAACACGCCGGCTGCGGCGCCGATGCCTACCGCCAGCGCAACGAACAGATCGCGGAGCGCTCGGCGCACCGGCTCCGCGTTGTCCTCAACGAGCTCAAGTGCAAAGGTGTGGTGAAACTCGTCTGCGAGCCGCGGAAGCTCTTCCCGGAGTGATGCTGCCGCGGCGAGCGCGCCGAGCTCAGGGCGCGGATAGACCACCAGGCCGACTGCGTCGGCGGTGGCTGAACGAAAGAATGTGGTGCGGTCCTCAACCCCGGCTTCGACGCTGGCGATAGCACCCAAGCGGGTTCCCTCGATTCGAAGCGCCTGTAGGTCTGCGGCCGAGTTCACGCCGCTTTGCACGCGCAGAGGATACTCCTTGTCGCCGTTGCGCAGCCAACCGACCGGGAGATCGACGACCGCCTCGGCGATCGCGGTGGCGATCCGCGGCATTCCGAGCCCGGCGGCGGCGGCGGATTCGGGGTCTACGGACACTCTGAGCTCCGGGCGAACCGCCCCGTGTACATCGACCCGTCCGATGCCCGGCAGCCGGCGGATCTCTGCAGCGAGGTCGTGTTCAACTGCGCGGGTGGTTTCTATCAGCGCGGTGTCGGGGGTATGGTCGGAGCTCTCGTTTGGGACCGCTGCGAGCACCGCTACCGGGCGCAGCGAGAGATCGTCTCGAAACACCAGGGGTGAGCGCGCGCCTCGCGGGAGAAGCGGCAGGACTGCATCGAGCTGCTCACGAACCTCAACAACCGCACGGTTTATGTTTGCACCCCAGCTGAATCGAACCGTTACGAGCGACGTGCCGTGCATGCTCACCGACTCTATTCGGTTTACGCCGGAAACCGATGCGAGCGCGTTCTCAACCGGGGTCGTAAGCAGTTGTTCCACTTCTGCCGCGCCGATGCCCGCGTGCTCGGTCACGATTCGCACCGCCGGGACTTCAATGCGAGGCAGATACTCAACCGGCAGGCGAGCGGCCGAGAACCCGCCGAACAGCAACAGACCTGCGGTCGTTGCCAAGATTGCCCGCGGCCGCGTTAAGACGGTGTACCATAGCGTGTGCACAAGCCTCACCCCTTTTCCCGCGCACCGCCGCGCTCAGTAATTCACGCTCAGCGCAAACGGCTGCCGTTTTCGATTCCCGAACGAATCCTGGAATCGATCCGTAAGCCGGATCGTCATGGTGCCGGAGACCGGGTACGGAGTTGTCGCCGTCTCCACTCGCACCGTCGTGAACGACTGTGCGCTGCTATCCGGCGGCGCCTCAACGGTGTAATCGTCAGTGACGATCTGTACGCGCCGCGGGCGTAGCTCGACGGCGGGGTTTCCGGGTTCAATACTGAACGTATCCATGAAGCGTCCCAGCTCAATCTGCGACCCTACAGCGTGGATTATGGCGACGTCGAAGGCGGCACGCCCGGTCTCTCGCATTACAACAATGTCGTTCAACGCAAGCCGCACAAACTCCGAATCGTGCTCTTCAAGGTCCCGGTTAAACCATACGCCGTGCACGCGGGGTGGAAGCGAGCGGGGACCGTTGACCGCCACTCTATAGCTGGTACCCAATAGCACGAGCTCATAGCGCTCATCCCGAACAAGTCCTTGCGGAAACTCCAGCGTCGCCTGCGCGCCGGAGTCCGACCACCTCAGCAAGTGCTCACGGCGCGGAATCACCGAGAGCACCGCCGCACGCTCATCGCTCGCTATCGCCCGATTGAATGAGAGAATGAAGCTGTCCTCGCGCTCTATTCCGTCGTTGCTCCAGGCAGTTTCAACCGGTTCGAGCGTTTGACCGCGACCTGAGATCCGAATGCCGGTGAGCTCGGCGGGCTCGAGCGGGCCGGTGTGAAAGCGGAACTCAACCCGGTCCGCCTTAGGGGTTCCCGAGACGCTCAACAGCTCGGTTCCCACCTGCACGCGGTACTCGGTGTCGCGGCGGTAGTCCTCTGCGGGGGTGAAGCTTACGCGTGTGTCGTTTTCGTTCCACTCGAACCCGCCGGCGACTGCAGGCGTGAGGCGGAACGCCTGTAACCAGCTTCCGCGCAGAACCGGTTGCGAGAAGTGAAAGCTCAGCGGCGCCCGCCGGTGAACTGCGGTTGCTCCGGCACTCGGCCGGTGTTCGACCAGACTCGGCGGAAGCTCGTTTACCCCGGTGCGAAACGTAAAGCTAAACGCCGCGCGCAGCGCGTTGCCATAACGGTCTTGGGCCTCGGTTGTCAGGGCATAGCGGTACAGCGCCGCGCTGCGAATCGGCTCGTCGGGATAGAAGCGCATTCGTGTTCGTTCCCAGCGGAACCTTCCCGAGACCGGCCGGCCGTTATGGGTAAGCTCAAACGCCCGCTCGG
>PWQX01000026.1 GCA_003556605.1 Spirochaetaceae bacterium | reverse complement strand
CCGAGTCGCCGCACCTGGAGCGGCTCACGATCGGCGGTGCGCGCGTCGATGACGAGCCGGTGGAAAGCGCCGGCGGGCAGGGCGGCGGGGTGCAAAGCGAGGTAGAGGTGTTTTTCGACGTCAGCGCTTCGGTGCCGGAGCTCATACTGTTCGGCGGCGGCCCGAGTGCGGTGCCGCTCGCCGCGCGGGCGGCGGAGCTGGGGTTCCGGGTCGTTGTGGTAGACCCGCGCAGCGCGGTCGCCAACGCCGCCGGCTTTCCGGAAGCCGAGATCGTCGCCGCGCACCCCGAGCAGTATCCCGAGCTTGTGCGTATCAGTGCGCACAGTTCGGTAGTAATCATGAATCATCACCTCGAGCGCGACCGCGAGGCGCTCGTGTTTACCCTTGAACGCAAGCCCGCGTATGTGGGTATGCTTGGACCGCGAAGGCGGTTCGAAAAGTTGTTGACTGCGCTCGATGAGCAGGGCCGTATGCCCGACGATGGTGCGGTGCAGCAGGTACACAATCCGGTGGGGCTCGATATCGGTGCCGAAGGTCCGGAGGAGATTGCTTTGAGTGTTCTTGCCGAAATTCTCGCGGTACGGCGCGGGCACGCCGGGGCTAAACTGACCGACAAGAAAGCCGGCATTCATGACCGCGGCGGTCATCCCGCCGCGGCCCGTAGCTGAGCGGCCGCCGGGTCCGGGTCGGCGCGGGCTTACGAGCAGCCCTTGGAACGGGAGAGGTGCACGGTGGATGAGAACAAAAGCGAAGCGTTCATGCGAGCTGCAATTGAGCTCGCGGTTGAAAACGTGCAGGCCGGGCGCGGCGGCCCGTTTGCGGCGCTGGTGGTGCGCGCCGGGCGCCTTGTCGCGCGGGGGACGAATACCGTGACCTCAGCGTGCGACCCCACCGCGCACGCAGAGATCAATGCCATTCGCAGCGCCTGCCGCGAGCTGCAGCGCTTTCAGCTTTCCGACTGCGACATCTACACCACCTGCGAACCGTGCCCCATGTGCTTAGGCGCTCTGTACTGGGCGCGCCCTCGCCGAGTGTATTACGCAGCTACCCGCGACGACGCGGCCGCTGTGGGCTTCGACGACGCCTTTATCTACGACGAGCTCAGGTGCGCCCCCGAAATGCGGCAACTGGCGATGGAGCAACTTCTGCGAGAGGAAGCGCTCGGGAGCTTTCGCGCTTGGAAGGCGAAACACGACCGGGTTGAGTATTAGCATGGGCGCGGCCGGTACACGGGCGGCGAGCGCGTCGCCTACTGCGCCGGCTCGGTGAGCGCAAACGCCTCGCCGTCGAACAGGCCTTTGTCGCTGAGCTTGAGTTTAGGAATGACCAACAGCGCCATGAACGACAGCGTCATCAGCGGGGAGCGCAACTGAGAACCGAGCTCGTTCGCCGTACGGTCTAGCTGCTCGTACTGCGCAGCAACCTCCTCGGCGGCGGCGGAGGCCATCAGGCCGGCGATTGGAAGCGGCAGCACTTCGGCCGCTGCGGGACCCCGCGCCACCGCAACACCGCCGCCGGCCTGCACTACCGCGGCGACTGCGGCAAGCAAGCTCCCATCGTCGGCCCCAACGGCTACCACGTTGTGCGAATCGTGCGCAACCGAGGAGGCGATGGCGCCGCGCTTGAGCCCAAACCCGTGCACCACCGCCACCGCGGGCGGGGTATCTGCGTAGCGGTTCACCACCGCGATCTTCAGCAAGTCGCGCACAGTGTTGCACTCAAATGCACCGTTGAGCACGCACTCGGCAGCCGGAACGCGCAGCTCACCGGTGATCAGCTTCCCGTCGTACACCTCCATCACGCGCATGCTGCTTCCGCTTGCCACCTGCAGCCGCAGGCCGGCTTTGTCGGGCAGCGTTTTGCGAAACGTGTTGGGTGTCGCCGGCGGCAGATACTCCCACAGCGGCGCGCCGTCGCGCGCAACGCACACGCCGTGCAGGTAGGTCTCAAGCGGCGTGAGCTCGGTGAGATCGCCGACAACCACAAAGCTCGCCGGATCGCCCGGGCGAAGGAAGCCGGTACGCAGCCCGTAATGCAGCGCCGGGTTCCAACACGCGATGCGCAGTACCTCCAGCGGGTCAATGCCGAGCGCCACCGCACGCGCGGCGATCCGGTTCACGTGCCCGCGCAGCAGGTCGTTGGGGTGCTTGTCGTCGCTGCAGAACATCAAGCGCTCCGGCGCTTCAAACATCAGCGGCGACAGTGCCGTGAAGTCCTTCGCTGCCGAGCCCTCGCGGATCAAGACCCACATACCCGCTTCCAGCCGTTCGCGCGCTTCTTCTATTGTGGTACATTCGTGGTCGGTAGTGACTCCCGCCGCGGCATAGCGCCGAACGGCCTCTCCGCGCAGCCCTGGTGCGTGTCCGTCTATGGGCTTGCCGTTGTCTTGCGCTGTGCGCAGCTTTTGGAGCAGCCCCTCCTCGCCGGCGAGCACGCCGGGCACATTCATCACCTCGCTGAGATACCCGATCTCGGGGCGTGCGAGCAGTTCTCCGACCGCCCCGGCGTCGAGCTCGGCGCCTGCCGTTTCAAACATAGTCGCAGGGACACACGAGGGTGCGCCGAACAGGATTCTGAACTCCGGCCTGCGAGCGGCCTCGGCGAGCATGTAGTCCACCCCTGTGACCCCCAGGACGTTTGCGATTTCGTGCGGGTCTGAGACGGTGGCCACCGTACCGTGCACCAACGCCCAGCGCGCGAACTCCGCCGGCGGCAGCATCGTGCTTTCAACGTGGATATGAGCGTCGATGAAACCCGGGATGAGGTAGCGTGACGGCACATCGGCGCGCGGCTCGATCCGGTGGATACGCCCCGTGCGGATATGCAGCACCCCCGGCGTTACGGTGCGCGCTTGTACGTCTACGATGTGGCCGGCGACACTGTTCGGCTGTTCCTGTGTACCCACGGTCGTGCTTCCTTCTATGGTGTCCGCTGCGAATCGCGATCACTGGGGGCCGTTAAGGTTCGACGGCAGGCAGCGGTCGAGAAACTCGATCAGGAGGTTTTCGGTCACCCACCGTCGATACTGCGCGGTTGAGCGCTGGTCGCTGATGGGGGCGACAAGTGCAAGATAGCCCGCGATCAGCTCGTTGCGCAGGTTCGCGATCTTCCGCCCGTCGGCGCCGCGCATACGTTCCTCGAGCTCGCGCGAGCGTATCACCGTGGGCCCCACCGCGGCGATGGCGACGCCGAGGTGCCCGAGCGTGTAGTCTTCTACTTCACCGCACGCGGCAAACGCGAGCTTTGATAAGGCGTTGGCGCGGCGCGTGCCGACTTTGCGGTAAAACGAAAAGCTGTCGTATCCAAGCGGCACCAGTATCGCGGTAATGAGCTCGTCCTCGGCGATTGCGGTTTGCCCCGGTCCGGTAATGACCGCGTCTATCGGCACGCGCCGGGCTCCACCGAGGCTTGCAAGCTCCACCTGAGCGTCGAGCGCGTACAGCGTGCAGACCGCATCGGCGGCGGGCGAGGCGTTCCCAATGTTGCCACCTAGGGTCCCGACGTTTCGCAGCGCCGGCGCGCCGAGCTCGGCTATGGCGTTTTTCAGAATCCCCGGCGTCGCCGGGTGCGCGGCCACATCGGTGTAGACCGCCGCCGCACCAATACGCAGCTGGTGTTCGTGCACACTGATCGCAGTGAGCTCGTTGAGATGCCCAATGTACATAACCGCCTCCGACAGCGCCGGCAGCGTCCCGGCTATACCGCGATAGCGGACGTACAGATCGGTCGCGCCGGCGAGCGGCCGCACATGGCGCGCGGAGCGGATCGCCAACGCCTCCTGCAGTGTGCGCGGCCGAATCCATTCGGCGCTCATCGGGAGCGCTCCCGCGTTTCAGCCGCGGTGTACAGAACGCCCTCAACGATCTGCTGGTACCCGGTGCAGCGGCAGAGATTTCCGGAGATACCGTCGCGAATCTCGTATTCGCTTGGATTAGGGTTTTCGCGCAGCAGCGCTTCAATGGTAACCGCTATACCGGGTGTGCAGAACCCGCACTGCACCCCGCCCCCGCGCGAGAGGCCGTCCACGATCAGCCGCCCGCGAGCGGTCTCGCGGATGGACTCCAGCGTTTCAATCTCGCGCCCTTGCGCCGCACCTACCGGGAGAATGCACGAGTCCACCACGCGTCCGTCTATGAGAATAGCGCATGCCCCGCACTCGCCTTCGCCACAGCCTTCCTTTATCGCGGTGAGACCGCAGTCTTCGCGCAGCACGTCAAGGAGACGACGCAACGGGTTGAGGCTCAGCTGTGTGGGTTTTCCGTTGAGTGTGAACCGTACGGTCTGTTCCATGTACACGCTCCGATATATATTCCGGGGTAAGCGGCAGCTGTGCAATTTCGCAGCCGATCGCCTGTTGCACCGCAGAGCCGAAAGCCGGCGCGATCCCGTCGAACACCACCTCGCCGGCGCCTTTGGCGCCGAAAGGTCCGTACGGGTAGGGGTTGTCGAACAACGCGTAATCAACATTGGGATAATCGAGTGAGGTGGGGATGCAGTAGTCGGCCATGGTGTGCTGCAGGAAGCGTCCGCGGGCGTTCTCGAGCTTCTCAAGCCCCGCATAGCCAAGTCCTTGGATTGCCCCGCCGATAATCTGCCCGCGGATCACACCTTCGTCGATGGCGCGGCCCACATCGTAGGCGGTCCAGACGCCGACCACGTTCACCTCGTAGGTCACGCGGTCTACTTCAACCTCTACGCAGTTCACGCCCCAGGCGTACGACGGATATGCATCGCCGTTGAGCGACTCAGCATCCCAATGCAGGTGCGCCGGGTGCTCGTACACCTGCTCTACCTCAAACTCGCCCGGTTCGTGCAGGCGCCCTTTCAGCTTCTTGGCGGCTTCCTGCAGGAGATATCCTACGATCGCGACCGAGCGCGAAGCGCAGGTGGGTCCGGAGTCCGGGATCTGCGAGGTGTTGTGGTTGTCGTACACCACTTCGGAATACGGAATGTCCAACACCTCGGCGACGATCTTGCGGAAGGTGGTCAAGACCCCTTGGCCGATCTCGACGTTGGCCACCAACAGCTCAGGACGGCCGTCGGCGCGCTTGCGGATGCGCACCCGTGCCTTGATGATTTCCTGTTCGCCGTTGCCGGTGAACGCACTGCCGTGCTTGAACAGCGAGATTCCGATCCCGCGGCCCAACCCTAGCCCGTAGGCAGCCCGTTTGTGGTCGTAGCCGGACACACGCCGCACGTGCTCCAGCATTTCCGGTAGCTTGACCTCTTCGTAAATCCGTCCGTTGGTCAGCGTCGGCGAGCCCTGCTTCAGCAGGTGTTGCTGCTTGAGGGTAAGCTCATCGAGACCAATCACGCGCGCTATCTGCGTCATCAGCATTTCGGCGGCAAACAGTCCCTGGGGCGCGCCGAAGCCGCGAAATGCGTCGGACGGCACGTTGTTGGTTGCAACCGCACGCCCGCGCACGTGCACGTTTGGAAACTCATACACGCTGTTTGACGAGAACATCCCGCGCTGCAGTACCACGCGCGAGCTGCTCTCGTAGGCCCCGGCCTCCAGGACCATATCAACATCAACCGCTATGATGCGCTCCGTCTCGTCGAGCCCAACGCGGTAACGCACGCGGCTGGGATGGCGCTTGCTGGTGTACTTGAGGTCCTCCATGCGGTCCAGAATGAGCTCAATCGGCCTGTCGATCTTGGCAACCGCAATCGCCACCGGCACTGCAACCACGTCGGGGTAATTCTCCTTGCCCCCGAAGCCGCCCCCGGTGGCGGTCTGTACTACCGCCACATCGTCGGGCGGCAGACCCAGGGCGGTGGAAACCGCCTTGCGCACGTAGAAGGGGCACTGCGTTGAGATATAGATCGTAACCATGCCGTTTTCGCGCGTGCCTACAAGGGCCTGAGGCTCAATGTAGACGTGCTCTTGATACGCGGTGCGGAACTCACGTTCTATAACCCGCGCGGATCGCTTCAGGGCGCCTTCGGGGTCGCCTTTGCGCGTGTGCAGGTCGGCGAACAGGTTGTCCGAGCCGTGAACCGGGCCGCCTTTGAGCGCAAGGCCCTCGTCGATCGTGACGGCAGCCTCGTGTTCGCGGTACTCAACCGCGCTCTCAAACTGCTCCACGAGCTGCGCAAGCGTGTCGCGGTCGGGACCCACCAGCAGTCCCAAGGGCTCACCGTAGTAGCGCACTTCGTGCTCGGCGAACGCGGGCCAGTCGTCTTGAATCATGCGAACGCAGTTCTTCCCTTCGGGAGGGATATCGTCGGCGGTAATGTAGTGATAGTGTTCCGGAAGGGCCGGCGTATTACGCGCGGTGATGGTCCCGCGCGCAACCCGCGAACGCACCACTCGAGCGTATAGACGATCTTCAAACTCATAGTCGGCGAGGTAGGGCAGCTCACCGCGCGACTTGATGCGAGCGTCAACGCGCTCAACCTCGCGGGTTATCTTGTGGCGCATGCCGCACTCCTTGATGCCGGGTTCGGCGCCCGCAACCGCTCCTCACGAGCGCTGCGTTGGCTAAAAGATAGCTCGCCTGCTTGAAAGTTGTAAAGCGTCTGTGAAAGGATTCTGGAGATTTCACGACTCTGCTTTCCCAGCCGTGCCGGCCCGCGCGGCTTGAGGCTCCTGTGCGAAGAGGTCAGACAAAGGCACTCAGCCGCGGGCAAACGGCGGCTCTCGCGCCCCTCCGGCTCCGCCGAGGAGCTGTCAGGGGCGTTCGAGCCCGCGCGTCGCGGCGTCGATATCCTTGAGCCCATTGCCGGTGAGCAGCACCACCACGCGGCTTTCCCGCGCAAGCGCTTCCCGGCGGCGCAGGAAGCCTGCGAAGGCCGCGGCGGCAGCCGGCTCAACGAAGCAGCCGCTTCCTGCGGCAAGCCTGCGCTGCGCGCCTAAGATCTCGTCGTCGCCGACCACTACGGTGCTGCCGGCGTGGCGCTTCAGGCGCGAGAGCGCGAAATAGCCACCGGCGGGGACATCCACACTGATGGAGTCCGCGACGGTGTCGGAGGCTGCCGGAGGTCCGAAGTCGCCGTGCTCCACAGCACGAGCGATCGCGGCGCTGCCTTCGGCCTGTACACACACGACATGCGGCATGCGCTCAGCGAACCCCAGCTGCAGCAGATCCTCAAACCCCTTGTACACCCCGCTGATGATCACCCCGTCTCCGCTTGACACGAATACATAGTCGGGGACCGCGTCACCAAGCTGCCTGAATATCTCGAGCGCGACAGTCTTCTTGCCTTCAATCGTAAGCGGGTTGTACCCGGTGTTGCGCGACAGGCCCTCGTGATGCCGCAGGTATTCGATACACTCGGCGAACGCCTCGTCGTATGTGCCGGCAACCTTCTGTACGTCCGCGCCGTACTGCAGCGACTGCGCAAGCTTCGCCGGTGGGGCCGAGGCCGGCAGGTACAGGCGTACCTCAAGCCCGGCCGCGGCACCTACCCCGGCCATGGAGCTGCCGGCGTTTCCGGTGGAAGCCACCGCCACGCGCCGAATTCCGTGCCGGCGCGCAAACGCCGCCACCAGCCAGCTAGCACGGTCCTTGAGCGACCCGGTGGGATTGAGCCCGTCGTCCTTGAGAAACAAGCCCGGAAACGCGAGCTCCTGCCGCAGGCGCTCGGGCTGCCACATTGGCGTGTTGCCCACCGGGATCGCGGGGAACCAGCGGCGCTCCACCGGCAAAAGGTCAAGCGGCTGCCAGTCGGCCGGAGGACGGCCGGCCGCGACAACCTCGAGCAAGCCGCGCAGCGGGCGTTTGGGCTGCTGCTGCGCCGCGCAGCGGTCACAGCGCATGCGCTCGGGCGTGATAGTGTAGTCTTTCCCGCACTCGCTGCAGCGATAGTGAAACCTCATGGGGCCTCCGGGGTGAGCACGGCGAACAGCGCCGGGCGATCATGGTACAGGATGTCGAACAGGCGATAGAAGCGCGTTTCTTCCTGGCGCGCATTGTAAGCCGGCGTCTGCCCGGCGCGAGCCGGCCGGGAGCCGGTGTCGCCCACGGGCCTCGCGGTGCCGGCCCGACGGCTCGCATCCACACGCCCGGCTTTCACCGGCAGCTCGTAGACTTCGCCCGCAAAGCGCACCCGCAGCACCTCGCCGCGCAGCAGCCAGCCCTCGTTCGTGCTGCGCTCGAAATCCTCAGCGGTGCTGAAGACCGTCGGCTTGTCACGGTAGGGCACGCGCGCGCTCCACGGACAGAACTGCCCGCAGTTGCCGCACTCGTTGCAGGAGGCGTCGAGGTGTACGATTTGAAACGGATCGTCGAACAACCCTTCGTCGACGACCGCTACGGTTATGTTTGCGCGGTTCGGGCAGACCTCCTCGCACTTGTTGCAGATGTAGCTGCACTCGAGGCAGCGGTGATACTCGGTTGCGGCGAAAGCGCGGTGGTCGCCGCAGGCGGCGGGGTCCGGCTTTGCTCGCACCGTGGCTTTGCGCTCGCGCAGTTGCTCCAGCCGCGCGGCGAGATCCAGCTGCGGGAGCGGCTCGGCGCTTGCGGCGGGGCCGCCGTGCCGTACGGCGATCGCGTCGGCTGCGCGGCGGCCGGCGGCGATGCAGCGCACCACCGTTGAGGGGCCGGTCAGCGCATCGCCGGCGAGATACACCTCGGCGAGCCCAGTTTCGAGCGTGTCGGGATCAGCACTTGGCTGGTCGCCGCCGTTGAGTGGAACGCCGAAGCGCCTCAGCATGTGCGCATCCACGCGCTCGCCGGCTGCGGTAATCAGCGTATCGGCGACCACGGTCTCGGTAGCGCCGGTCGCCAGCGGGCGACGGCGGCCGGACTCATCAGGTTCCCCGAGCTGCATCACGCGCACGCTGAGCTCACCGTTGGGTTCAATGCGCTCGGGGTTGCGCAGGAACCGGAACCGCACGCCGTCGGCGCGGGCGTTGTGGTACTCCTCGCGGTCGGCGGGCATCTCTGCTTCGGTGCGGCGGTACAGCACCGACACCTCTTCCACGCCGGGGAGGGTAATAGCGGCACGGGCGGCGTCCATTGCGGTGTTGCCGCCGCCGACCACCACCACACGCCGGCCGGGGCGGAGCTTCCGCACATTGCCGCGGTAGGCCCATAGGAAGTCAAGCGAGCGTATTACGCGCGAGCGGTCGCCTTCGAGCGCGATCTCGTTATCAACCTCGGCGCCGATTGCGAGCACAATCGGCCCAAAGCCCTCGGCGCGCAGCGTCTCGGCAGTCAGGGTGGGGTCGGCGCTGAAAACAAACTCAACGCCGTGATCGGCGATGAACGCGATGTCTTGTTCAATCGCCTCCACCGGCAGCCGGAACGGCGGGATGACGTTGCGCACAACGCCTCCGGCATTCGCTTCGCGCTCAAACACTGTCACCGGGAAGCCCTCGCGCGCCAAGAAGTACGCCGCCGCCAGCCCTGCCGGTCCGGCGCCGATTACCGCACATTTCGTCGCGCGCGTCACCGTGGGCCGCTGCGCCCGCAAGCTGTACTCATCGAAGCCGTGCTCAACCGCGATCTTCTTGAGCTCGCGGATGTTCAAGCAGCCCTCGTAGTCAAGCCGCGTGCACACCTCCTGGCACTGATGGTCGCAGATGTGTCCGGTTATCCCCGGCAGCGCGTTGCGCGCATAGATGAGCCGCAGCGCCTCGCCGTAGCGCTCCTCGCCGACCAGACGGATGTACTCAGGGACGTGCTGGCCGATTGCGCAGGCGCTCACGCAGGGTGCGCGGTAGCAGTTGAAACGCGGCAGCTCGCCCGGGACGCCGACCGCGCCGGTGCCGCGGAACTCTTTGTGTGCCGTAAGGTCGCGCACCGCGTTTTCGGCAAGCCGGGTGAGCGCGGTGACGTCGATCTTCGCGTGGTACCAGTTGTCGAGCTCCTCGAGCGCGCGGGCAAGCTGCACTTGCCGCGTGTAGCCGCCGGGTTTCAGGAACACTGTGGAGGCGGTGATCGGCTTGATGCCGGTGCGAAACACGTCGGCGACGTTGTGTATCGTGATGCCGCCGGAGTAACTGATCGGCAGCTCGCCGTCGAACTCCTGCGACAGCTTTGCGGCCACGCTGATGGAAAGCGGGTACAGCGCGCGCCCGGACATGTACATTTGATCGCCGGGCAGGCTGCCGCCGGTGTT
The DNA here is from genome assembly GCA_003556605.1 of Spirochaetaceae bacterium. Taxonomy (GTDB): domain Bacteria; phylum Spirochaetota; class Spirochaetia; order DSM-27196; family SLAA01; genus B1Sed10-166. The sequence continues at coordinate 3,245 of PWQX01000026.1, read as the reverse complement.
GACCGAGGGGAGGGTGTTGGTGAGCTTCACCCCAAAGCGGCGGCCGGCGCCCGCTGCGACCTCGCGCAGCCGGGTGAGTACCGTGATCGCGCTGTCGTACTGCAGGTCGTGCTCAAACCCGTCGGGGTCGAGCGTAACGTAATCGTAGCCGAGGCGGTTGAGGATGGTGCGTACGGTATCGAAACCCAGCAGCGTAGGGTTCAGTTTGACGTAGGTATCCAGACCTCTTTCTTCCAGCAGGTGCCGGCAGATCGACTCAATCTCATTTGGCGGGCAGCCGTGCATCGTAGAGAGAGTGACGCTCGTGCAGATGCGGCCGCTGATGCGTTCGCCCAGCCGGCTAAGCTCCGTCGCTTTGTGCTCCAGCCCGGTTCCGGCGAGCAGCGCCGCCGGCCTGACATCGGCCTCCTGCAGCCACGCTTGAAACCGGGGCTCAGGCGAAGAGTCAATCATTCGGTCAATGAACTCCTGCACGCGCGGGTTCCGGATGCCGGCGAGGTCGTAGCCGACGCTCATGTTAAACATGAACCCGCGAGTGTTGCCCGAGGCGCGCAGATCCCAGAGCTCCTCAACGAGGTGCAGCAGAATCCAGCCCTTAGCGTACTCCTCCCACGCCTGCTGAAGGCTCAGCTCGGTGGACCACTCGGTGTTGTAGCCTTCGTCGCCGGCGTCAATGCAGGGTTTCTCGATTTCGAGCGCGTCGAGGATCTGCACCGTCTTGAGCTCTATGAAGCGGCTTCCGGTGAGATACGCCGAGACGATGTTCTGTGCGAGTTGGGTGTGTGGGCCGGCCGCAGGGCCCAGCGCCGTCTCGCACGGCTCGCCGAAGAGCTGCACAGTGCGCGAGTCGGCCTTGCGATACCACCTGCTTTCGTGCAGGCCGAAGATACTGCGCTCGGCGGTATACTCTTGGAATATGCGCTCCACAAGCTGCCCAAACGGCAGCACCCGCATTCGGTCTCCCATATCGTGACCTCCTCGACCTTTGCGCTGCCTATTGTAAATCACCAACGGCAATCGGTAAACGAAACCTTAGCGTTTCCGGCGCCGCCTCGTAGCTGCCGGCTTCCCGTCTCCCCCCCCAATTCGCGGCCCGTGTGCCGGCGACGATGCGTGCAAAAAAAAACGCGGCCCGGGGCCGCGTGTAGGGCTTCGATTTCCGAATTCCTCTCGTTTAGTCGAGCTGCACCACGAAGGTGTCTTTGTGGTCATGCGCTAGGCTGACCGCAGCTCGCGCAGCGAGCGTAAGCGGAAATCGCTCATAGCTGGAACAGTAGAGTGCATGCACAATGAATAGCTATGTTATGTGCATACCAATTCCTTCCTCATTTTGCATAGTGCTACAGTGGCCCTCGCGTTGCTCCCGATATACAGCGCGCCACATTGCGTTCGCGGCTACACCGCGCGGATGGCGCGAACGCGGCTGAACGCTCGTTTGGTGTTGGTGCATTGATACCCATCGACAAACAGCTGCACCCATGCGGTCTCGGCACCGTGCTGCGAGGAGCTCCAGTAGTAGCCGGGCATGAACCCGCCGATAACGTGGCGCTTGGCATACATCGCGCTGAGCTCGTCCTTCGACGGCAAGAACCAATCGCGGTAACCGTTCAGCGCGTATGTGGCGGCAGCCGCGGCTGTGTCCGCTTCTTCCGGCGCTAGGCTGTGTACCGCCGCAATTGCCGCGGTGTTGGCCGCCCCGGCGCCGAGCTCCGTAGCCTTTGCGCTCGCGATATCGCTGCCCCAGGCGGCCCACCGGTGCAACACGCTGCCCTCGGTGCATGCGTCGCTTGGGGCCGCTTCGAGGTGGCGCCACCCGTTGGGGTGCAGCCCGGCGACCGTGCCGTCAGCCAGGCGGTCGTAAAACACCACCGCACCTGATCCAGGCGCGGTGAGAATGCTGATCGGTTGATTTTCACCTGCACGCACGGTAACTGGCGGATGTTCACCGTAGTACACTACCCTGCTTCCTATGCGATCATCGCAGGTGTCGTAGGCGTAGGCTCGAAACCGGTAGTCGCGCTCAGGCAGCAGATCGGTAATCTGAGCACACCACGCCACACCGGTGTCAACGCACTGCACCGCTTCCGCGCTTTCGGGAAACGCCGCCGGATAGTACACCACCTCCACTGCGGCCACGCGCACATCGAGCTCGGCGGCCGTCGCGCCGAGGTAAACCGATAGCGCGAGGGCGCCTTCCTGCTCGCTATGCAGCACTAGTTCCTGGCGGTGCCGTATGCTGCTATTGATCAGCCCCGTCGATGACACCGGCGGTTCTGCTGCCATACCCATGCCCGACTGCCGTATCATTGGACTCCCCCCTTCAACTCCAATGCTTTTCAGTTCTCCGCAATCCATGCGCAAGGCCGCTGAGCCGGGGCAGGACTCGGTTTCCACAGATAGCCCGCCCCGACAGCGTGTCCACCACCTCACCCAATCGCGGTGCGGCGGCGCAGTTCAATCCAAAGTGCGCTGCTCTAATCTAAGTCCACTTCCAAGTCCAACAGACCCCACTCTCTGTCACCGTGACCCACGGCGGGATCGCCTTGAAGTCTTATCTCGAACGGCTCGTTAGGTATATCGAACTCAATTTCTGTGTAACTGTCTCCCACTTCCTCGAGCCTGTCGTAGTGCGGGGAACCCGGATTCCAAGCGCGAATGTCAAAAGAGTTCAGCTCGGTGTTATCCGATTGACTTCTTACCTCAACGCGGCCGCCCTCGTACGCTGAACCGTTCCGGTAAAAAGTTCTGACCCGCACTGTGATTGTGCCCGCGGTCTCGATGATCTCCTCATGGTCAAAGGAGAGAACACCCCAGGATTCACCCTGGTAATAGTAGTCGCTTGCAGAAGGCCAACCATCTGGTATCACAACGAACTGATCGGCTTCATCGATAACGCCCTCGATTATATCCTTGACGCCATCTGCATTGATGTTCCACTGCGCGTAGAGCGTTACGCCTTCGGCGTTCATGGTAAAGCTTGACTCGTCGGCGTAAGCATCACCGCTGCCGTCGCTGTCGGTGTTCCAGCCGGCGAAGTCGTATCCGGTGCGGGAGAACGTGTTTCCGGGGATGTTGCTCGCTTCACCGTACGTTAACAAGAGGGGGTCCATCGTCCCTGAGCCGCCATTCGCGTCGAAGTTCAGCTCGTAGTCTCCGGTACTCCACTGCGCGTACAAGGTTACCTCTTCCGTTCCCATGTTGAACGTATCGTCCGGCTGATGAGAGGTGCCTTCTCCGTCGGCTTG
>PWQX01000114.1 GCA_003556605.1 Spirochaetaceae bacterium | reverse complement strand
CTCAGCTGGATAGAGCGTTAGATTGCGGATCTAAAGGTCGGAGGTTCGAGTCCTCTTGGGCACGCGAAACACGGTAGAACAGGCGCCCCGAAAGGGGCGCCTGTTGTGTTTTGGGCAGTAATGCTCTCTCGCGGTGCGGAGTCACGCGTTGAATTCGCGCGCCGGTCGGGTCGCCTCCGCCGGAACGCGGAACGCTATCCGGCAACACTCGTGCAGTTCCGCTCGTTTACCTCCGCTTGGCAAAAATGCTATCAACTGCTATCATAAGCTCGAGAAGGGGATCGATGCCTAATATAAGCGTGAGAAAAATCGACCAAGACGTCTACGAGAAGCTTCAGTCACGAGCCAGACGCCACGGTGTCTCCATGGAGGAGGAGGTTCGGCGAATTCTCAGGTCAGCGGTGAGTGCTCCCGAGCGGCTGGGCGACCTGGCCACTACGCTTTTCGGGGATAAGGGCGTTGATCTGGAGCCTCCCGAGCGGCAGATTCATGACCCGGTGGATTTCTGCTGATGATATTGCTCGACACAAACATAGTGTCCGAGGCTATGCGGCCGCGTCCGGATCAGACAGTTCTCGACTGGTTGAATCAGCGCGAAACTACCGCACTCTACCTCTCTACTATAACTATTGCCGAAATCGAGTTTGGTCTGGAGTTGCTTGTGAAGGGTGACAGGCGAACGGATCTGGAGGGTAGGTTTCGGCGATTCGTTAACGAAGGATTTCACCAACGGGTAGTGAGTTTCGATATTGCTGCCGCCGGTGAATACGGCAGAATAATGGCTAACCGTCGTTCACTGGGGCGACCGTTGAGTTCTCTCGACGGTCAGATAGCCGCCATTGCCCGGGCGAACAATTTTGCCCTTGCCACGCGGAATCAGAAAGACTTCGAATCGTGCGGGGTCGAAGTTATCGATCCATTCAAGGCAGGGTAATCCGTCTCAGCTAATACCCAACATACTCCTATTGAGGGTGATGTTGATCGCCACTTTGCCGTGCTCATTCGCCAAAGACGTTGCCAATCTCACCTCTCCGTCATCGGGGCCGCAATTGGTTGCCGAGGCCTTTGATTGAAAGATGTTTCCGAAAGCACGTTACACCATTTGTCATGCCGCGGCCGCTGTTGTAGCCTTCGGTGAGCGAAGATGGAGCTGACGCCATACCACGCCAAGTATATCGCCCATCTCCTCACCCGTCGGGGAACCGAGGGTGTCGATCGCCTGGCGCAGTCGCTGTTCGATGCCTCGGTGGACCTCAACCCGCACCAGATCGAGGCGGCGGTGTTTGCACTGGAGAATCCGCTTGCCGAAGGCGTTGTACTCGCCGACGAGGTTGGTCTCGGAAAGACCATCGAGGCCGGTCTGGTTCTGACACAGCTCTGGGCGGAGGAATGATGGCGAGGGCATGCAGGCAGAACTCCACCTTGCCCGGGCGATCAAGGAGGTGGGCGGCAAGATCATCGCCATGCTCGCCCAGATTGAGGAGTTCCAGAAAAAGCTTTGGCTCAAGCGCAAGATCGTGACGAGCACCAACTACCTGGTCACACTGGACAAGATCGTCGAGAAGGCGCCGGAGCTCCTCCCCCAAATTGGCGCGAACGATGCCCAGCGGGAGGAGCGGATACGGCTATTCGCGATAGACGAGATCACTGCGGATTCGGGCAGTCTCCCGGCTATGGAGGGGGTGGCGTACTCCGAGCCACTGACGGAGGAGTTTCTGCGGGCTAACGACAAGCTTGTAGTAGACACGCGGTTTTTCGACCGGGAGTTCGTTGCAACGCTATTGGCGGGTTTTGACGACATCGACGAGGAGACCGACGGACTTCTGGTGCACTCGGAGAACTTTCAGGCGCTCAATCTGCTCCAGGAACGGTATCGTGAGAAGATGAAGTGTATCTCCTATCCCCGCTTCTACCACGACGGTTTTGGCAAAGAGTACCGAATCATGAACATGCCCGCCGCCGAGAACCGGGTTCAGGAATTGAACCAGGTGCGCACCTATCTCTTTGCTAATCCCGTCTGGTTCTTCCAGCAGCTCCTCGTCTACCGCGAGCACCACAGCGGGCTCGAGCCTTTGCGGAGAACCGCGACGGTGCAGCGGTTGAGACCATTACCCAGCTCCTGGCAGGTTCAGTCCCCTCTACGACGAGGCGGGCAAATCCGTCTTCGAGGGGGGAGTTTCGCTACCTGCAGGATCGTTTCGGCGTGCACGGAACGGCCGCGAGCGCGCCCATCGACCCGGAAAAGGCCGCCGAGAGCGTTTACACCTCCATGAAAGAGGCGCTCTTCCACGGTACCGCCGGGGTGGTATCGGTGGAGCGGCTCACCGGCTCGTCCGAGACCGAGGGGGAGCTCGTTTTGCGCCTCGGCGCATCGCCCGAACCGTTCGGTGTGATCACTGTCGGGGATGCCAAGAAGCTCGCCGACCATCTCACCGCCAATACTCATCGGAGTCCCGTTGTCGAGCGCGTAATGGAGAGAGCGATTTCCAACTCCTACTTCCGCTCGATAAACGAGAACACTTCAAGCATAACGATCCTCATCGGTGCCAAGAAGTTCATAGAGGGGTGGTCGAGCTGGCGGGTATCCTCAATCGGTCTTATGAAGTTCGGCCAGAGTCAGGGCCCTCAGGTGATCCAGCTTTTCGGCCGCGGTGTGCGGCTGCAGGGCTATGACTTTCGTCTCAAACGGGCGACCGCCCTTTCCCAGGAGGGCCAACTCCCCGTTACGAAGCCAAACGACATCGACTACGTGGAGACCCTCTCGGTCTTCGGGGTACGAGCGGCCTACATCGAGACTTTTAGGGAGATTATCGAAAAGGAAGAAGGCGCCATTGAGTACGAGATAGTCGAGATCCCGCGCAGGCGCAGCCACGAGTCCCGGTATAAGGATCTCGCCTACGTCGATATTGACCGCAGTAAAACCGGGCCCCGAGATCTGCCGGTCTGGGAGCTCAGGCCCCCTGCAAGTAACGCAGAACGGGATAAGCTCAGGGTAAGCGTCACCTGGTCGGTGGCTCTGCAGGCCTTTTTTTCCAAGAGGGCCTTGAGCTCCGTTGCTCAAGACACTCATCTCGAGGAGTCTCCGTTATCACCGGAGCACGTACGGTTTCTCGACATCCATGCCCTTCACCAGGAGCTTGTGGAATACAAGAACAACGAGCGCTACTTCAACCTCTCTGTCACTCCCGAGTCGATCAGGAAACTCCTTTCGGTTGCGCCGGATCAACGCTGGTACACTTTGCGAACCCCGCCGGACACCATGTGCTTTGACCACGCCGGCCGGATAGCAGAGTGGCGGGAGATCGCTCAAGTGATCCTCCGCAGCTACATGAAACGATTCTATGAATACCGCAGGGCGGAGTACGAGAATCAGTTCCTGCATGCGCGGCCGTTGACCGCTGAGGACGGGGGGGGGCTCGTTCAGGAGAAGGTCTACGCCTACCTTCCGAAGAAGCAGGGAACCGATGACGTACAAGACGCAGCGCTGCTCCAGG
>PWQX01000055.1 GCA_003556605.1 Spirochaetaceae bacterium | reverse complement strand
TGCCGCTGTACTGAGCGTGGGCGATCGCCGCGGCCGCGTCGCACTCGCGGACGCCCACGGCTATGTGCTCAATCGCCGCATCCATGACCCTGCCGGCGATCTTGCCGGCGCGTTTCATGAACGCAATCTCATTTTCGCTTTTCACCGCGCGCACGCGGTTCACCAAGGTGTCACCGTCGACAAAACGCGCGTTCGGCAGCCCCTTTTCGAGCTCACGAAACATGCGGTGCGTGAAGTAGAACTGATCCATCTCGACGCCGATAGCCTTGCCGCCCCACGCGCGGGCTTTGATCGCTTCTACGATTGTTTCGGCGGGATGATGCTCGGCGGAGTGCACGTAGTGGTCGGGCCACTCGATGATGCTCTCCTCCGAGAGAAAGGTCGTCAAGCGGGCGCCGTTGGCATCCATTGCGCGGCCGATCCACAGCGGTTGCTCAGCATCTAGAGACACCAGCACACACTGGTGCACGTAGAAACTCCAACCGTCATAGCCGGTGAGGTAATTCATGTTCGCCGGCTGCGAAATGACCAATACCTCGATACCGCGGCGCTCCATTCGTTCCTTGGTTTTCGCAATCCGTTGTTGATACTCACTGGGTTCAAATACCGGCATTCTGCTCTCCTGTTACTCCTTGGTATTCTCTACTGCTGCCGTTTCCTGCGATACTCAAAGTACTGGAATACCGTGCGAAGATGCATCTCCACGCCGGTGCGCATCGTATCTTCATCGATATTGAAGCGCGCGTTGTGATGCGGATAATCCGACCGTTTCTGAGGGTTTCCGGTACCCACAAAGTAGAAGCAGCTCGGCACGCGCGCGGCAAACGAAGCAAAGTCTTCCCCGGCCATACTCGCGTGTTCCACCACTTTCGTCCGGTCGCCGAGGGTGTCCACCGCAGCGGTGTATACCACCCGCGCCATCGCGCTGTCGTTGATCACGGGGGTATTCTCGCGCTCGATCTCAAGCTCGTACTGGTTGCGATGCGCCTCGCACAAACCACGCACAATGCGATCAAGCCGCTGACCCGGGTTCTCGACGCTGCCCGGGCCGCCGTCGTAGAGGTAGCGCATCGACCCCTCCAGCTCCACGCTGCCTGGAATGATGTTGTTCTTAGTGCCCCCTTGGATTTTCGCGAACATGATGGCGGTGGGCTTCATGAGATCGATCTCGCGGGTCTGTATCGTCTGCGCGCTTTGGATGATCTCGGCTGCGGTTATTACCGGATCTATCGCGCTCTCGGGATAGCCGGTATGCCCGCCGAGACCGGTGATGATCAGCTTGAACACATCCATGCCGGCCATCACGCAGCCGGCCTTCACGCCGATCACCCCGCTCGGCAGCGGGGTCCACAGATGAACTGCGAACGCGGCATCTACTACCGGGTCTTCAAGCACTCCGTCCGCTATCATGTCCTCCGCACCACCGACCTCTTCGTTGGGTTGGAACACCAATTTGACCTTGCCCGGAATCTCGTCGCGTAGCTCACTGAGAATTGTAGCAGCGGTCATCAGTATGGCAGTGTGCGCGTCGTGAGCACAGGCGTGCATCACGCCGTCGTTGCGCGAGCGGTAGGGCACCTCGGTCTCTTCCTGAACCGGCAGCGCGTCCATGTCGGCACGCAGCAGCACCGTAGGGCCGGGCTTGTCTGCGTTCAGCACGCCGACGATCCCTGTGTGCGTGTACCGCCGGACTGTTATACCCTCCAGCCCGCCAAGGTGCTCTTCAACGATCCGCGACGTGCGGTCTTCGTCGAAACCCAGCTCCGGATACATGTGAAAGTCGCGGCGTCGCTCGATCATCTGCGCTTCAAGCTCGCCGATGCGTTGCCTCAGCTTCTTCGCCGGCGTGCCGGTTGCAATCATCTCACTCTCCTACATTCTGCGCGCATATCGGCGTTTCACCACCGCCGAGTGCACGTACTCAATCATCGTTACGTAATCAAACACCGGTAGGCCGGTTGCCGCGGCTACCGCTGCCGCGTACGGGGGCATCACGCTGCATTCCAGCACCAGCGCGCCGATCTGCGGCTCGCGTTGCACCAGCCGCTGTGCCGCCACCACCATTTCAGCCTCAACCGCTTCGCTGTCGAGCTGCCCTTCTTCATCGATGATCGCGCTGCAGAACCGAGGATAGTCCTGCAGTCCTGCAATCACGTAACGCTCCGAGGCAGCTATGCCGAGCGCACTGAGAAGCTCCGAATCCAAGACGGCTTCGTTGGCCGTTAGAATGCCGACTCGGCACTCGGATGAGAGTACTGAAGCTATGAACGGCAGTTGCAGTAAACTCGAGAGAAATACCGGAACCTCCAGGTGATCGGCCAAATACCGTTGATAGATCGCCATGAAACCGCAGTCACCGGTTATCGCCCTTACGCCCTGGCCCACCAGTGCTCGGCCGGCGGCAAGCATCTCCTCCCGGAAGCTCAGGTCCTTGCTGAAAATGCGCTTAACCGTCAACCCCGGTATGGTACGGTACCGCACGGGAAACGAGTAGGTGCCGGCGTTGCCGACGTCGCCCTCGATAAACGGTGTGAAGGTGTCGAGCAACAGAATTCCGATCGCTTCGCCGTAACTGGTCTGTCCGGCTCTTGCGTGAAAGATCATTGTGCGCCTCGCATAAGCACGCCCGGTTACGCGCGCGCGCGCTACGGCACGCGCACCAGCTTCATCTTGACCAGCGCTTCGGCCACCTGCACCGCGTTCAAAGCCGCTCCTTTGCGGATGTTGTTGGACACCACCCAGAGGTTCAGCCCGTTGGCAATCGTCAGGTCTTCGCGGATGCGCCCGACCATGGTCTCATCACGGTCATTACTGAACAACGGCATCGGATACTCGTTCTTCTGCGGATCGTCGATCACCACCACATTCTCAGCGGCGGCGAGCAGCTTCTTCGCCTCGGAAGCGGTGAGCTTCTTCTCGGTCTCGATATTGATAGATTCCGCATGTCCGTACCACACCGGTACGCGCACGCACGTTGCGGTTACCTTGATACTCTCGTCGTTCATAATCTTCTGCGTCTCGTTGACCATCTTGTATTCCTCTTTGGTGTAGTCGTACTCTTGGAATACGTCGATGTGCGGAATACAGTTGAAGGCGATCTGGTGCTGAAAGCCTTTGGACTGCTGCACCATACCGGTCTCCAGATACGCCTTTGATTCCTCGGTCAACGCATCGCTGCCCTTCTTGCCGGCGCCGGAAGTGGCCTGATAGGTGGAAACCACCACGCGCTTGATGCGCGCCGCATCGTGTAGCGGCTTCAGCGCCACTACCATCTGAATCGTCGAGCAGTTCGGGTTAGCGACGATCCCCTTGTGCCGCTTGAGATCTGCGGCGTTTACTTCCGGAACCACCAGCGGTTTCTCCGGATCCATACGCCACACCGATGAGTTGTCGACAACCACCGCACCCTGCCGCACTGCAAGCGGCGCCAACTCCAGGCTCGCCTCGGCGCCGGCGGAGAACAGCGCGATATCGACGCCTTTGAAGCTCTCCTCTTGCGCGGCAAGCACGGTGTAGTTCTTGCCGCGAAACTCCACCGTCTGTCCTTCCGCCTCCGGCACATCGAGCGGGCGCAACTCCTTAATCGGAAACTTCCGCCGCTCAAGCGTGCGGCGCATCTCGCTGCCGACCATCCCCAGGGCGCCGACTACGCCAACGGTGTACTTCTTGCCGAACATCAGCCGACCTCCATCTCGATATCGTTGATCACGCCACGGATAATCTCAACCGCTTTCATCGCCAGCTCCTCGGTGATTACCAGCGGCGGCAGCAATCGCGCGACGTTGCCGTGATGCCCGCCGACCTCGATCATGACGCCGCGCTGATGCAGGTACGTACGGACCTTCTTGGCAAGATCACCGGCCGGCTGTTTGGTCTTCTTGTCGCGCACGATCTCGAGACCCATCATGAGGCCGATTCCGCGCGCCTCGCCGACGATGCTGCTTTCAGCTTCAAGCTTCTTGAGCTCTCCGAGCACCTTCTCACCGAGCTTCGCGGCGCGCTCGGGGATTTGGTTAGCGCGCATGAACTGCAGCGCGGCATGGCCGGCAGCAAACGCGATCATGTTGCCGCGAAAGGTACCGATTGTCTTACCCGGGGGCCAGGTGTTGAGCTCCTCTTTGTACGCAATCGCCGAGATCGGGAAGCCGACCCCGCCGAGCGCCTTGCTCAGCGTCACGATGTCCGGTACGATACCAGCGTGCTCGAAGGCGAACATCTTGCCGGTTCTTCCGAGGCCGCTTTGAATTTCGTCGCAGATCAACAGCACACCGTGACGCTCGGTAATCTCGCGGATGCGCTGCAGAAAGCGCGGCGTGGGCGCGATCGAGCCGCCTTCACCCTGCACCGGCTCGATTATGACCGCTGCCGGCTTTGAGATTCCCGAATGCGAGTCCGACAACACGCGCTCAAGATAATCGGCTGCGTACAGATCCGACTCCTCGTCGCTGCAGCCGAACGGATGGCGGTAACGATAGTCGTACGGTACAAACTGAATACCCGGCACCAGGGGGCCCAAACCGTCACGGTGGCTGCTGTCGGTAGTCAGGGCGAGCGCCGCACCGGTCATACCGTGGTATCCACCCTCAAAAGCGACCACGCCGTAGCGACCGGTGTTCCATTTGGCCAGCTTCAGCGCCGTCTCCACGGCATCCGAACCGGTAGGTCCGCCGAAGAACAAACGGGTCAGCTCCTGCGGCAACAACTCTTTCAACAGCTTCACGAGATTAGCGCGTGACTGCGTGGGGATGTCCAGCGCGTGCGTGACGTTCTCAATCTCTTTGCGCGCCGCCTCGAGCACATCGGGATGCCCGTGCCCCACCGCCATCACGCCGGCGCCGCCGAACATATCGATATAGACGTTGTCATCAACGTCCTCGATCGTAGCGCCGCGGCCGCGCTTGAGCGCCATCGGCATTCCGCGCGCGTATGACACCGCCGAACCCTCGTTCTGATCTTGGTAGTTCAGGATTTCTTGAGACTTCGGTCCGGGCGGTGTGACCTTGATATCAGGTGCAACCGCAAAGGACAACTCGGCAAGCGTTTTCTCGTCGATCATATACTGTCGTCTCCCTTGTTAAGGTTTTTCTGAGCCGGCGAAACCCATTGTTTTCGATATTTCTTGCGCCGTTCGCATCGTCTCTGGGATCAGCTCTCGAGCACGCGCGTCGGTTAGCCGAATCGCCGGGCCCGAGATGCTCACGGTCGCGACTACCGCCTTCGTGTGATCACGGATCGGGGCGGCGACGCTGTTCAAATCGTCGCTGAACTCTCGCAACTCGAGGGCGTAACCCTGCTCCAGCACTCGAAGGCGCTCGCGACGCAGCTCATCGGGGTCTGCGATAGTGCGCTGTGCGCGCGGCAGTAACGGAACCTGAGTAAGATAGCGCTCGAACTCCGCTTCGGGCATCCACGCGAGGTACACCTTGCCGGATGCGCTGCAGTACAAGGGGTAGGTACGCGACACGTCGCGATGCAGCGTAAGCGGGTTAAGGCTGTCGACCTCATCGACGCAGATAGCGTTGTAGTCATAGCGCTGTACGAGATACACGTTTTCCTGACACGCGTGCGAAAGCTGCTGCATGAACGGGTACGCTAGCTCGCTCAGTCTGCGTGTCCCGGGAATGCTGTTGCCAAGCGTGAACATCTTGAATGTAAGCCGGTACTCGGTGCCCGATGACCGCTCGATGTACCCTAAAGCCTCAAGCGTGGCCAATAGGCGATGCACGTTTCCGCGGGTAAGGTTGAGACTGCGGGCGATTGTCGCCGCGCGCACCGGCTGCTGTTCCGCGATGAGCTCCAGAATCGTAAACGCTTTCTTCACCGTCGCAGCCAGGGTATACGAATTTGTTCTATTATTTGAACTAGCGTTCTCATCGTGAAACATATGATATTGTGCCCGCGGTCTACGGTTCTGTCAAGAAATTTCGCGCCACGGGAGATCGCCGAAAGCGCCTGCGCAGTCACAGCCCAAGGCGGTTTAGATAATCTCGAGCTTCTGCAATCCCTCGTAGATGAACTGCACGGCCAAACCACACAAGATCATGCCCATCAGGCGCTGTATCACCTGAACACCGGTGCGCCGCAGCACCCGCAGAATCAGCTCGCCGGTGAACATCGTAACCACCGCGATCGCGAGGGCGATCACCACCGAGGCGAACAGTACCCACCCCATCACAAACTGGTTGTCGGCCTCGCTGATGTAGAGGATAATCGTGGTGATCGTGCCGGGGCCGGCGAGAATCGGGATGCCGAGAGGAAAAACCGCGACGTCGTCGACCTCGGGCTCGTGCGGCGAGCTCTTGGTGCGCTGCCGGTGACCGAGTATCATATCGAGCGAGATAATGAAAAATATGACGCCGCCGGCAATATAGAACGAGCCGGGCATAATCCCGAGCAGAATCAGGGTCTCGCGGCCAATCAGTATGAACAGCGTCAAAGCGGTGAGCGCGGTTGTCACCGCCTTGATGATCGTTCGCCGCTTCCGTTCGCGCGACAAGTGGCCGGTGAGCGACAGATACATCGGCACCAGCCCGAAAGGATCAACGAGAATCAGGATGGTGATGAAGACCGCGAAGATCTCGGGGGGCGCCATCTGTGGTTATTCCGCGATCTCGGTTATCGTTCCACGCTCGAGTACGCGGCGGTAGGCCTCGAGCGCGATCGCGGTGTCTTGAACGCCGACACCGGTGAGATCACACACGGTGATCTGCTTTTCGGAGCTGCGGCCCGGGTGTTTTCCCAACACCAGCTCCCCGAGCTGCACCACCGCTGAGTTTTCGTTGAGCACGCCCGCCGCCTTGGCCGCGCGCAACTCACCGAGCCGGAACCCCTGCGTTTTCAGATCACTCACGCACACGTCCGCCCTGGCGAAGCACTGCGCTTCCAGCTCCTGCTTTTCTTCGGTGTCCGATCCCATCGCGGTGATATGCAAGCCGGGGTGCAACCACTCGGCTCGGATGATCGGCTCGCGCGAAGGCGTGGTACTGACCACCACGCTACTGCGCTGCAGCAGCTCTTGCGGATCATCCACGCGTGCAACGCTCACACCAAGCTCGGACTTCATCTCTTCGATATAGGCAGGTACGCCGGCCTCGTCTATCGGGCTGTAGACGAGCACCTGTTCGAGATTGCGCACCAGGCTCAGCGCGCGCAGCTGAAACCGTGCTTGGGTGCCCGACCCCACAATGCCGACGGTCGCGGTAGTCCTTGGTGCAAGGTAGCGAGCGGCAACCGCCCCGGCAGCTCCGGTGCGCACCTGCGTGAGGTACCCGTTGTCCAGTAAGACCGCTACGGGGAATCCGGTCTTGGTGCTCATCAGCAGCACCAAACCGCTCGCGCTCGGCAGACCGAGTTCTTGGTTGTTGAAAAACCCCGAGGCAACCTTGATCGCAAAGAAATCAAGCCCCGGAATGTAGGCCGTCTTTACATCAACCTCGCCGTGCTGCTCCGGTACCGGGACCATCAAAATCGGCGGTACGGTAGCGTTGCCGTGCTCGAGCTCGGCGAATGCGTTTTCCACCTGCTTCACTACGCCGCTGTCGAGCACTACACAGTCTTTCAATGCTCGTTCGGTTGAAATATGCATGCGCAATCCTCCCTTGTGTAACCGACGCGGGCCGCGGGCGCAGATAAGCGCCGGCACGCAGCACTGCTAACAGGCAATGCCGTGGATGGCCTGTACCGCCCGAGCGTACTGCGCTTGCGGCACGACAAAGAGTGCGCTGTACGGTGAATAGCCCTGCACCATAAACAACACGTTAATACCCGCATCGCCAAGCGCACCGAAAATCCGCGCGCCCAGCCCAACGCTTTCGGCAATCGCGCCGCCGACAATGCCTACCACAGCCACTTGGGTTCCGAGGTCAACCGAATCGGGGGCGAGCTCTCTGCGAATATCACCGGCAACATGATCGGCTACCGCGTCCAGCTCGGCGGCCGAGGTCACGAACGCCATAGAGTCGCTGCCGGAGGCGGACTGAAACACCCCCACGCCGTAGCGCTCTAGGATCCGATCGAGCCGCGCGAGAAACGAGCGATCCTTGTTCAATAGCACCTTCTCGATCCGCGCGAGTCGGTAATGCTCGCGCCCGGCGATCCCGGTAATATCACCCCGGTCGATACTCACGGCGGTAACGATCTTGGTTCCCGGGTGCTCGGGCTGATTGGTGTTGCGAATTACGATGGGAATACCGGTTTCCGAACAGGGGTAAATGGCCTCTTCGTGAAACACCGCTGCCCCGAGGTAGGCAAGCTCACGCAACTCACGGTAACTGATTTCGCTGATTGGCCCGGGATCGTCGACTATGCGTGGGTCGGTCATCAACAGGCCCGAAACATCCGTCCAGTTCTCGTACAGGTCCGCGCCGATACCCCGGGCGACCAGCGCCCCGGTGATATCCGAACCGCCGCGCGAGAACAGCTGAATCTGTCCATCACGGTAAGCACCGTAGAACCCCGGCACAATCTGCAACCGCCCCGTCTCGGAGACCCGAGCGGCGACCTGCCGGTAGGTGCGCTCGGTGTCCACCGTAGTAGCATCGCGGAACGCCACGAGCTCGGCAGCATCGACGAACTCGGCCTCGAGATAGACGGCGATGAGCTGGGCAGCGAGGTACTCCCCGCGCGACACAACGTAATCCTTGCTGCCGCCGCTGCGAATCGTCTGTTCAACCTCGTCGAGAACTGCCGCCACGTCCGCGGCAACTCCCAGCTCGCGCGCGATCTCGAGATAGCGCGTGCGAACTAACTCGAAAACGGGAGTGATATCCTCGCCGGCCGCAGCCTTGGCGTGGCAGCCTAGCAGCATATCGGTGATCTTCTCGTCGGTCTTGCTGCGTTTACCGGGCGCGGAGAACACCGCAACCTTGCGCCGTGAGTCGGAGCGCAGGATCTCGGCGGCCTTGCGGATCTGGGCGGCATCGGCAACCGAGCTTCCGCCGAACTTGGCAACGACTGTGTTCATAAGGTTCTCCTTAAAGATTGGACCGAATTCTGTGGTGCCCGACTCACGCAAATAGCCGCCGGTGCGAGCTTTGGCGCCTTGGCCCGCCTGTAAGCTCCGCGAGCTGGGGGTGCGCCGGCCAACTCCCGCAACACCATGCGGTTAACGCCACGCTCACCACAAGCTTCGGACCAGCCTGTTTCTCTTAAGAGGCTGCGAGCAGAGAGCGCTTGCCACGATAAACCGAGATTTCCAATTGGTCAAGAAATACCGCGTCCCTAATCCACTGCGGCGACAAAGCCCTGCAGCTCGTCCGACGCATCGGTGGTGTACTGCCACAGCTCATCGTCTTCGACCGCAGCGAACTGCGCGAACGTCATCGAGATATCGCTGTTGATGTCGCGCGTGTGCCGCACATGGGTGGTCTGGTAGAACGCGAGGCTCTTATCTCCGTACACCCCGATCTCGATGAGCTTTCGAGCGCCTTGCCGCAGCAACTTGAGCTTCTTCCACAGGTCTTCGTCGGATTCAACACTCCAGATACCTAGCAGTATCGGCTGCGAGCGTTCGTTTACATCGCCGATGAACTCACCGCGCAGCAGCCGGTCACGATCTCTTCTCAAATACGTGACAAAATCAAGGTGCTCGGCGAGCTTGCGATCGGTCGCAAAGAATCGCCCGCTGTCGGGATCGAGGGTGAAGATGATGACGTTCTCAAGCGCCTGACCGTAACTCTTGAACAGCGCACCGCGGTACTGCGACAGATCCACCGCGCTGCGCAGCTGTTCAAAGCGCAATTTGATTTCAGCCGCCGTCTCCAGCAGCCTGTTCTTGAGCTGCGGGTAATCCGAGCGCAGCCCCTCGACGTGGGCCTGCAGCGCAGCCGGTTCGAGCCTTCTCATCAAGAACGCGAGAACCGACCGAAAGATCGTCCGCACATTATGGTACTTGCCGAAGTGCAGGATTACGTCGAACAAGTAGAGCTGCAGCTTGCGAAGCTGCCAGATATGGGCGATTACCGCGGTGCGGCTTGAGTCTGCGGTGAGCCGCGCGCTGCCCGCAATCGTCTTGAGCTCATGAAAGCGCTGCTCAAGCTGGAGGAACCAGCGATCAACCCCTTCCCCGGCCTTCTGCAGCCGAATCGTCCAGGTGCTTCCGACGCCTGCAGCGCTTTCCACGGTGATGTTCTCTACGCCGAAGGTAGCGTAGATCTGCACCGTCCCGAGCCCTTCACCCTTTCGGCGCGTCTTAGTGGTGGCGCCAACGAACGCCGGGTAGCCTTCGGCATCCGGCTCGAGCAGCGCGGGTTCCATCCCGATACCGTTGTCGCCAATCCGCAGCACTACCTGCGGTCCTTCTTCGCGAAGCTCGATCTCGATCACGCCTTTGCGCTCGGCCTCAGCAATCGCCTCGAGCGCATTCGCGACGATGTTCACCAGCGCGCGGCCGAAGTTCACATAATAGCCGAGCACATTGGTTGAGTCGGTATCAAGGGTCAGCTTGACCGTGCTCGGAATAGAGGAGGCTTCAATGTAGGGGATGATACGCTCCAGGATCAGGTCTTTGACGTTCACTGCGTGGACGCTGCTGACGGTATCTCGAAACGCGTTCAGGACGTTAACCAGTGTCGTGGTTTCGCGGTTGATATCCTCGATGATCTTGCCGCAGTTGTCGATCGACAGCATGTCAACCATGTGCGCTAACAACCGAATCGTCTTTTTCGCATCGTGGCGCGTACGGCCGATCTCTTCACCGAACAGCGCGCCCGTGGGTACTTGTAAGCCGGAGCCGCTCCTGATCTCGTCGCGGCGCGCGAACAGATGATAGTAGACCACGTTCCGGTACACCGTAGTCTTGCCGACACTAAAGCCTTTGCGCTGGAAGAACTCAAGGGTGTCGGTCTGCTTTTCCCAGACGTACAGGTACAACCGCGCCTTGGCGGGAATGCTGTGCGCCAGATGCTCGATGATCAGCGTGCCGATGCCGCGGCCGCGGCCGAAAGGGCTGGTAACCAGCTTGTAGATGTGGAAGTTCTGTTTGGCCTTATCAGAGTACACCAGCACGAAGCCCAAGATCTCACCTTCCTCGATCCATGCGTAGCTGTGCTCGTAATCCTTTTCGATCGCGCTGTCCTTCACGTACGGGGAAGGAATCACGAAGGTATCAATATGCAACAGCGGGTTGCGCTCAACTCGCTGTTCGAGGTCCGGACTCAGTGGCTGAATCGCCGTGATTGTAGTACTACGTTCACTCATTCCGATATTGTACTAGTAATTGCCAAACACGAGGATGCCCCCTTATACTTTTTGGTCTAACAATGGACAATAGCAGGCTGGAGCACGAGGATGAAGAGTACCGCAGTGTTCGAAGATGAAGAGTATCGCCGCCGGCTACAGCGCGTGAAAGCGCGCATGGATGCGGCCGAGATCGAGGTACTGCTGACCGTGGATCCGGCCAACATGAATTACCTCAGCGGATACGACGGCTGGTCGTTCTACGTACACCAAGGCGTGCTCGTAATTCGCGACGAGGATAACCCGGTGTGGTTCGGGCGCGAGCAGGATGCCAACGGTGCGCGCCTGACGGTGTTCATGCCGAACGAGTGCGTATACGGATACCCCGATACCTACGTGCACTCTACCCAAGAGCACACCATGACCTTCGTCGCCGCTTTGCTCGCGGAGCTTGGCGTTTCCGAGCGGCCGCTCGGTGTGGAGATGGACAACCTTTATTTCTCTGCGCGTATGCTGCAAGAGCTGCAACGCGAGTTGCCGAACACGCGCATCCTCGACGCCACCGGGCTGGTGAACTGGGTCAAAACAGTCAAGAGCCCGATTGAAATTGCCTGCATGCGCCAGGCGGCACGCATCTGCGAACGCGTGATGCAGACCGCGATCGACACGGTCGCTATCGGTGTCGCCGAGAAGGATGCCTGCGCCGCGGTGGCGGCGGCGCAGATCAGCGGAACCGGGGAGTTTGGTGGCGAATCGCCGGCGATATTTCCGATAATGCCGAGCGCCGAGCGTACCTCCTCCGCCCATCTGACCTTTGACCCCGAGCGCCGCTATCAACCCAACGACGTTGTACTGCTGGAGCTCTGCGGCGTACGCCGTCGCTATCACGTTCCGTTGTCACGCACCGTTTACCTTGGTGAGCCGCCGGCGGACCTTCGAAAGACCGCCGATACGGTAGTAAACGGGCTGCGGCGCACACTGGAGTTCATCCGACCCGGCGTCACCGCCGAAGCGGTGGAAGCCACCTGGCGTGAGAGTCTTCGCGGAACCGGCGTGCACAAGCCCTCTCGCGTTGGATACTCGTTTGGCTTGAGTTACGTCCCCGACTGGGGCGAGCGCACCATCAGCTTACGCCCCCGCGACACCACCGTGCTGGAGCCGGGCATGACGCTGCACTTCATGCCGGGCATCTGGCTCGAGCGATACGGTTTCGAGTGCAGTGAGCCCGTGCTGGTGACCGAGTCCGGCTGTGAAAAGTTTGTCGAGTTTCC
This sequence comes from Spirochaetaceae bacterium, assembly GCA_003556605.1. GTDB lineage: Bacteria > Spirochaetota > Spirochaetia > DSM-27196 > SLAA01 > B1Sed10-166. Next base: position 28,006 of record PWQX01000055.1, on the reverse strand, counting down.
CGAGCAACTATTTACCCAAGAAGGAGGGTAGTATGAATCCGTTGGCAAAAGAACTGAACGAGACCTTAGCAGGCAGCGCGATGTTTGAATTGCTGTCGCCGTACGGGCGCCGCTTCTATTTCCCGAAAGGGATCATCACACAGGCCGCGGAAGCAAAACAGCATGCGCATCGATTCGACGCCACCGTCGGCCTGGCGGTAAAGGACGGCCAACCGCTACACCTTGAGGAGATTGCTTCGCATTTTTCCGGGCTCAGCCCCGGCGAGCTGTTTTCATACGCTCCAACGCCGGGCGATCCACGCTTGCGCGAGCGCTGGCGCGATGAGATGCTACGAAAAACCCCGACACTCGCCGGCAAAGCCATAAGCCAGCCGCTGGTCGTCCCGGGGTTGACGGCCGGCATTTCCATCCTCGCGGACTTGTTTTTCGACACCGGCGATGAGGTGGTCATTCCGGATATGTTCTGGGGAAACTACCGCCTCATCTTTGAGGGACGCAAACAGTCAACCGTCAAGCGCTTTTCGTTTTACTATAGCGACGCCTTCAACCTCGACGCGATGGAGCAGGCGGTACGCGAGTCGGCGGCGGACGGCCGTACCCCGGAAGGTAACTCCAAGGCTGCGATTGTGTTGAACTTCCCGAACAACCCCACCGGGTATTCACCCACGGTCAGCGAGGCCGCGGAAATCTGCCGCCGTCTGACCGCAATCGCTTCCGAGGGCGTGCGGCTGTTAGTGATCTGCGACGACGCGTACTTCGGGCTGTTTTACGAGCAGGACACCTATCGGCAGTCGCTGTTCGCCGAGCTTGCCGACGCGCACCCAAACCTGCTCGCGATAAAGGTGGACGGCGCTACCAAAGAGGATTTTGTGTGGGGTTTTCGGCTGGGCTTCGTAACTTTCGGCTGCGCCGGGGCGGATGCCGGCAAATACCAAGCGCTGGAGAAGAAGCTCGGGGGCGCTGTGCGCGCTGCGGTTTCCAACTCAAGCCGCCCGGCGCAGAGCCTGCTGCTGAAGGCGCTCGAGACACCGACGTACCCGGATGAAAAGCAGGCCGCCTTTGAGTTGCTGCGCGAGCGCTACCGGGCGGTACGCCGAGTGCTGGAGCAGCACGCGCTGCCGAGGGGCGTGCGCGTACTGCCGTTTAACTCCGGCTACTTCATGACATTCGAGCTTGAATCCGGCGGCGCCGAGAACCTCCGCCGCAAGATCCTGCACGAGCGCGGCATCGGCACGATCTCGATCGAGGACCGCTACCTGCGCGTGGCATTCGCCGGTGTCGACCTGCAGCACATCGAGGAGCTCTATTCCGAGATCTTCGCCGCGATCCACGAGGTGTGCTGAGCCGCGCCGCTTAGTACCCTTGCTCTATCATCGCATCGGCGACCTTCTTGAAGCCGGCGATGTTTGCGCCGCGGACGTAGTTTACGAACCCGTCGGTCTGTCTGCCGTCGTTGAGGCAGCTCGCGTGGATCCGCCGCATGATATCGTGCAACCGCGTCTCTACTTCTTCGAAGGTCCACGACAGCATCATCGCGTTCTGCGTCATCTCGAGCCCCGAGACCGCCACACCACCGGCGTTAGCGGCTTTGCCCGGCGCAAAGAGCACCCCGGCTTCACGGAGCGCGCTTATGGCCTCCGGCGTGCATCCCATGTTTGAGGCCTCTATTACGTAACGCGTTTCGTTTTTTATGAGCCGCACGGCATCGTTCTCATCGAGCTCGTTTTGAATAGCCGACGGAATCGCAATATCGACGGGAACCTCCCAAGGCCGCTTACCGGCGAAAAACTCCGCCCCGAACTTCTCCGCATATGGCTCAACTACATCGTTGTTCGAGGCACGTAGCTCCAGCATGTAGCGGAACTTCTCCTCGGTGTTGACCCCCTCTTTGTCGTAGACGTATCCGTCCGGACCCGAGATGGTTACCACCTTTGCACCGAGCTGCGTGGCCTTCATCGCCGCACCCCAGCAGACGTTGCCAAAGCCTGACAGGCCCACGGTCTTACCCTCGAGCCCGTCACCGGCGGCTTTCAGCATCTCGTCGGCGAAGTACACCGCGCCGTAGCCGGTAGCCTCCGGGCGCGCCAGCGACCCACCCCAGTTACGTCCCTTTCCCGTCAGCACACCGGTGTTCTCGTCATGCAGGCGCTTGTACTGCCCGTACATAAAACCGATCTCACGCGCACCCACGCCGATATCGCCGGCCGGCACGTCGGTGTGCGGTCCAATGTACTTCTGCAGCTCGGTCATGAACGAGCGGCAGAAACGCTGAATCTCGTTCTCGCTCTTACCCTTGGGGTTGAAATCGGCGCCGCCCTTGCCTCCGCCCATCGGCAGCTGGGTAAGGCTGTTCTTGAAGGTCTGCTCAAACGCCAGGAACTTCAGACCCCCGAGCGTCACGCTCGGGTGGAAGCGAATACCTCCCTTGTACGGGCCGAGCGCGTTGTTGAACTGCACGCGGTAGGCGCGGTTCACCTCCACCTGCCCATCGTCGTTCTCCCACTCCACCTTGAAGATGAACACGCGGTCGGGCTCAGTGATGCGGTCGAGAATTCGCGCGTACAGATAGCGCGGATTGCGGTTGACAACGTCAATGATCGATTCAGCTACCTCGTGCACCGCCTGAATGAACTCCGGCTGAGCCGGGTGCCGTTGTTGTAGGTCGTTCATGAACTGGTCAAGCTTGTACATGTGATAACGCTCCTTACCTCTATGGTGCCGGTGGCAGGCCGGCGAAGCTCAGCCGGCCAACTCGTCCATGAGGTTTTATTATTTGAACAGTCGTTAGTATAATAGAACAGTTGAATTCTCAGGCCGGTTTGCGGATTTGTCAAGGACATTTCGGCGCGATACCGCTTTGCGAAGTCCCGCCGGCTCGGCTATGATAGTAGTATGAGCACGAATACTCGCCGCGGGCCGAAAGAACCGTATTACTTTGAGGAAGTGCCGGTTAAGCAGTTGATGCAGCGGCGCATCGAAGAAATACTGCTTGTCTGCAGCAAGTACGACAAGTTCATGCTGGAGGAGGACGGCCGGGTCGACGAGCAGATCTTTCAGGAGTACGTAGCGCTCAATCTCCGCTACCCGCCGAAGTTCACGCAGGTCTCGCGCGGCGACGAAGCGTTCGCGATGCTCTCGCAACGACGCTTTGACTTGGTGATCACCATGCTGAACATCGGCGAGGTCCGTACTCTGGACCTCGCCGAAGCGATCGACAGCGCATATCCCGAGCTCCCGGTGGTGGTACTCACTCCGTTTTCTCGCGAAGTGACGCTGCGGCTGCGCAACGACGACCTCTCCAGTCACTATCACATCTTCTCTTGGCTCGGCAACGACAGTATCCTGCTCGCGATCGTCAAGCTCATGGAAGACCGGATGAACGTTGAATACGACGTGAGGATCGCCGGAGTCCAGACCATCATTCTCGTGGAGGACTCGGTGCGCTATTACTCAAGCTACCTGCCGAACATTTACCGCGTACTGTTTCAGCAGGCACGCCACCTCATGGACGAGGGGCTGAACGAGTGGCAGCAGACAATGCGGATGCGCTGCCGTCCGAAGATCCTCCTCGCTAAAACCTATGAGGAGGCGGTAGAGCTCTATACACGCTACAAGGGTCACCTGCTGGGCATTATCTCGGACATCAGCTACAAGCGCGGCGGCGTGGACGACCCTGAGGCCGGCCTGCGCCTCTGCGAGTACGTGCGCGCCGAACAGGGGGATATGCCGATTCTGCTGCAGTCCTCGCACGAGGCGCACCGCGCCGACGCCGAACGCTACAACGCCGCGTTCGTACATAAGCACTCGAAATCGCTACTCGCGCGGCTGCGCGCGTACGTGCGCGAGAACTACGGGTTCGGCGACTTTGCGTTCCGCGACCCGCAGACTCGCAAAGAGATCGAGAGGGTCTCGAGCCTGACTGAGCTGCAGAACAAGATTCGCTCTATTCCGGATGACAGCTTCGCCCACCACGCACGCATCAACGATTTTTCCAAGTGGCTGAAGGCGCGAGCTCTATTCCCGCTCGCGAACGTTATTAGCGATATCCAGCTCAGTGATTTTCCGAGCGTGGCGGACGCCAAGCGCCACCTGTACGAGACAATCAAGAACTACCGTATCTTCGAAAACCGCGGAACAATAGCGGAGTTCCGCAAAAGCCACTACGACGAGTACTACAGCTTTTCACGTATCGGCGACGGCTCGCTCGGCGGTAAGGGCCGCGGGCTGGCGTTTGCTGATTTCATACTCAAACAGCAGCGCATGCGCTATCGCTACCCGGATGTGATTATCTCGATCCCGAAGACGGTAGTACTGACTACCGACGTGTTCGAGTCTTTCATGGAGAAGAACAACCTGTTCGAGCGCGTGCTTGCCGACCACGAGCTCACCGACGATCAGATTCTGCATTTGTTTCTCGAGGCGCGCTTGCCGGAGCGTTTACACGAGGATCTGTACGCCGTGCTGCAGGTTATGCGCAAACCCATCGCGGTACGCTCCTCGAGCCTGCTAGAGGACTCGCACTATCAGCCCTTCGCAGGAATCTACATAACCTACATGCTGCCGAACAACGCCGAAACGGTTGAGAAGCGCCACCACGAGCTGGTCGCCGCGATCAAGGCGGTGTTCGCCTCCACGTACTATAAGCGCAGCCGCGATTATCTCGTCGCGACCCAGAACGTTCTCGACGAAGAGAAGATGGCGGTTATCATACAAGAGGTGGCCGGAACGCTGCACCAGACACGCTGTTACCCCACGATCAGCGGCGTGGCGCGGTCGCTGAACTTCTACCCGGTAGAGTCCGAGAATACCGAAGACGGTATCGTGAGCCTCGCGCACGGGCTGGGAAAGACCGTAGTAGAGGGCGGCTGCTCGTTGCGGGTGTCGCCGAGCCGCCCTAAGAAAGTCATTCAACTGACCGATACCGATACCGCGCTGAAAAACACGCAGAATGACTTCTATGCGATCGACATGACCGAAACCAACTTCGACCCGCACCGTGACGAGGGCGGAACCGTTGTGCGTTACCCCATCACGGCAGCGGAAGAAGATCCTGCGCTTCCACTGGTCGCCTCCAGCTACGACTTCGAGCACCAGCGCCTGTACGACGGCACCGACCAGCCCGGAAGGCGCGTAATCACGTTCGCAGGGGTGTTGAAGTACCAAATGTTCCCGCTGATGGAGATTCTGCAAGACCTCCTGCGGCTTGCCTCCAACGAGATGAACGTTCCCGTCGAGATTGAGTTCGCCGTAGACCTCAACCCGCCGCCGGAGTCGCAGCGGGTGTTCAGCTTTCTGCAGGTCCGCCCGATAGTGGAAGGCCTGGAGTCCGATGACATACAGATCGAAGAGGAGGACAACAAGCGCGTCCTGCTCGCCTCCGAGAAAGCACTCGGCAACGGGCTGTACGACACGATCTACGATTTCGTGTACATCAAGCCCGAGGCCTTTGATGCGGCCGCCACGAACCGGATGGCCGACTCGCTCACCCGGCTCAACGACCGTATGCGCGCGGAGAATCGGCGGTACATCCTAGTGGTACCGGGCCGCTTAGGGTCAAGCGATCCGTGGCTCGGTATCCCACTGGCCTGGACACAGATCTCCAACGCCAAGGTCATCGTGGAATGCGGGCTCGAGCACTTCCGAGTGGACCCCAGCCAGGGCACACACTTCTTCCAGAATATCACGTCGCTGCGCATTGCCTATCTCACGATCAATCCCTTCATCGGTGACGGGCTGCTGGATCGCGACTATCTGCGGGCGGTACCGGCTTACCATCAGGATCGATTTCTCCGGCACCTGCGGTTCGCTACACCGGTCATCGCGAAAATCGCCGGTAAGGACCGGCGCGCGGTGGTGCTGAAGCCCACCGGCGAGGCAATTACGCCCGAAAGCGAGAGCGCGGTCCCGGCCGGTGAGGCCGCCGCTGCGCGGATGACCGCTGCCGCAGAGCGGGGGGCGGTGTATTGACCCCGTGGTGGCGGCGTGCTACCGTTGCGCAGGAGGGCAACAACAATGAGACTACTGCGCCCACGGTGTTTCTTGCCGGCGGCCGCCGCCCTGCTGTTGTTCGCCGCGTGCGAAACTGTACCTGAGCCGGCCGAGATCCCCGCGGACCTCAGCCGCCAGGAGTATTTTCAGCGCGCTCAAGAAGCCTACGACCAACGGCATTACGACACTGCGCTGGTATACTATCGCACCTTTATCGAGCGCAATCCCGACGACGTGGCGGGCATCGCCGCCGCCGAGTACGAGATCGCGTTTATCCATTACCGCCGCGATGAGCTTGAGGTCGCCGAGGAGAAGTTCCTCACGCTGCTCGCTCGCTACGAAGCTGCCGAGGAGGGCACACTGCCGGACTGGCCTCGAATTCTGGCAGCGCGCCTGCTCGACCGCATACAGGAGGAACGCGAAGCGTAAGCGGCTGCTGAATGAGCAGCTACTCGAACGGGACAATCGCCGGGAACGGCGCTTCAACCCACCCGGGCGGCTGCGCTTCGCGGAAGAACTCAAACTGTTCGATAAACGCCTCGGCGAAAGCGCACTCTTCGACCGTGCCGGGCCGCAGCTTTAGCAGCAGCCAACCACCTATCTCCAGCTCGTGCTGTAACACCCGCTGATGCTCGCCGGTCGCCGGCAGCACCTGCAGCTCGTGCGGCCCGCACTGCAGCGTTTTGAGGCCGCCGGCGAGCGGAAGGTCTTGCTCACCGTAGTAGACCGTCACCTCAACGGCGTTACGCCGGTAAACCCCGCGTTGATACTCAATAGTATTCGCACCAAAGAAGGGGATACCGCGCCCCGGCCGAGGGCCGCGCACCAATATCGCCGCGGCGGTATCTTGGGCTTGCACGCATTCTACACCCGGCAGCAGCACGAGGATCGCAACGAGCGCCGCGCCGAGCACGATGGCCGCCGGCGAACCGGTGCACTTACTCAACCGTGACGCTCTTGGCGAGGTTGCGCGGCTGGTCCACATCGCGTCCCAGTTCTAAGGCGGTGTAATACGCAAACAACTGCAGGGGGATCGTCATAACGAAGGGGTACATCAACTCGTGTACACGTGGGACCCTGATCACATGGTCGGCGAGTGCCGCCACCTCATCGTCACCCTCCGCACAAACCGCGATCACCTGCCCGTTACGCGCTTTAACCTCTTTCATGTTAGAGATCACCTTCTCACGCAAGGTATCGTCAGGCACTAAGAACAGGCTGGGCGTTTCAGGGCCGATCAGCGCAATCGGACCGTGTTTGACCTCAGCCGCGCTGTAGCCCTCGGCGTGGATGTAGGAGATCTCTTTGAGCTTGAGCGCACCCTCGAGCGCTACCGGGTAGTTGATACCCCGTCCGAGAAACAGGAAGTTGCGGGCCTTGTGATACGTACGCGCGAGCTCGGCGGTTTTCGGTGCGCCGCCCAAGACCGCTGCCACCTGCTCCGGTATCTGCTCAAGCGCCTGTATGAACTCTGTCCCTTGCTCGTACGACATGTGGCGCATACGCGCGATCAGCAAGGTGAAGATATACAGCGCGGTAAGCTGACTGGTAAACGCCTTGGTTGAGGCAACCGCGATCTCAGGACCGGAGTGAATGTACACCCCACCGTCGGACTCACGCGGAATCGACGCACCGACTACGTTGCAAATGCCGAGTACGCGCGCACCCTTGCGCTGCAGCTCGCGCATCGCATACAGCGTGTCGGCGGTCTCGCCCGACTGCGAAACAGCGAAATAGATGCTGTTGCGCTCTACGATGGGATTGCGGTAGCGCACCTCAGCGGCAAGCTCAACCGTACAAGGGATACGTGCAATCGACTCAATGAGGTACGACGCAACCAGGCCGGCATAGTACGAGGTCCCGGCAGCGATGATCTTCACGCGCTCCAGGTCAAGCAGCTCTTTCTTGGTCATATTGAGTCCGCCGAGGTGCCCGGTAGCATACTCGTGGTCCAGCCGCCCCTGCATCGCGCGCAGGATCGAATCAGGCTGCTCGAAGATCTCCTTTTCCATAAAGTGCCGGTATTCGCCCTTCTCAATCTCCTCGAGCTCCCAGTTGATGATCTGGATGTGCTTGTCGATACTGCGATCGTGAAGATCGGTGGTTCGGTACTCATCGGCCGATATCGTTACAATCTCACCGTCTTCAAGATAGATTACCTGCTTGGTGTGCCCGACAATAGCGGTTACGTCGGATGCCAGGAACATCTCGTGCTCACCGACCCCCAGGACCAACGGCGAGCCGTTGCGCGCACCGACGAGCAGGCCCGGCTGATCAAGATGCGTTACCGCGATACCGTAGGTTCCCTTGAGGAGCTGCACGGTATTCTGAACCGTCACGGTGAGGTCACCGTCGTACAGCCGCGCGACCAAATGCGCAATCACCTCCGAGTCGGTCTCACTTGAGAACTCAACACCCTCGGACGAGAGTTTCTCACGCAGCACCGTGTAGTTCTCGATAATGCCGTTGTGTACAATCGCTACCTTGCCGGAGTCATCTAGGTGCGGGTGAGCATTGCTGTCGCTGACCCCGCCGTGCGTTGCCCAGCGCGTGTGGCCTATCCCGCAATCGCCGTATAGCTCGGGCGGCACCGCTTCGCGCAGCGTTGCGATCTTGCCGGCGCGCTTGATCACGCTGAGCTCGGCGTTGGTGCGCACCGCGATTCCGGCCGAGTCGTAGCCGCGATACTCCATGCGCTTGAGGCCCTCTAGCAGCACCTCCGCCATGGGCTTTGGTCCGCAGTAACCGATGATTCCACACATGGGGGTCAACCTCCTAACTGCTCTGCAAGGGCCGTGATGCTGTCACGATTCTTGATGCGCAGCGCATTCCCTTGTAGGTGTATCACACCGGCATCCACCAATTCAGTGATCGCGGTACTTACCGTTGCAGCCGGTACCCCAAGATGGCGGGCGATATCTTCCACTGCCCGATCGCGCGATAGGCTCGGCTCCTCGTTGGGCTTCTCAATGAACTTGTAGTACAAAATCAGCGCGATGTGACTGCGCACGTTCTGGCGTACCAAGTCCTGCAGTTGGGAGTTGGTACGCTGCAGCCGCTTGCACAGCCGGTCTATCACGTTCATCGCAATCTTGGCGTTTTTCTCGATCATGCCTTGAAACCCGGCGCGGTCAAACGCCAGCAGTTGCACCGACCCCACCGCCGTCGCCGTTGCGGTACGGCGGATGCGTGACACAATTGCCATTTCACCGAGGAACTCACCCTTGGTTAACTCGGCAAGCTTGTACTCGCGACCGTCGATGTTCTTGCTGATCCGCACAGCTCCGTCTTGAATAATGTACATGCGGTCACCGAGATCACCCTCGCGAAAGATGACTTTACCGTTCTCAATTGTCTGGCCGTATTTCTCGAAAAGTGGATTCTCGACCATGCCCTTTCATCGCCTCCGGGAGATATGGCGCGCTTTGATCGCCCTTTGATAGCTACCGGGGCAGTATAGTCGATCAAGAACTTGCGGTAAAGGGAAGCAACACGCAGCCCGTTGCGGTTGTATATCAATAGAACGGTTAACGAGGAGGAGGGCGAATGAGCTGGACGAGGAGGCACGCGCTCGCAATCGCCGCCGCGCGGCTGCTCGCCGGTGCCGCCGCAGTGCTCGCATTGTCGGCAGCCGGGTGCAGGCCGCTGCACGAGGCAGTACGTCCCGCCGACGGCGAGTTCTATCCGCCCGAGCTGCGGGCAGTCAGAGTTGGGGGCCCCCGGCGCGTAGAACTGGAGTTTGACAAGCCCGCCCTGGTGGTACCCGGCAGCGTACAGCTTGACCCGGCGCTTTCGCTGGAAGTGCCGCCCGGGGCCCAAAGGACCGTGGTGCTCACCTTCGACGAGCCCAGCGCCGCGGGAGAACGCTACGCGCTGCGCGCGGCAGTCCGGGACGAAGCCGGCAACACGCTGCAGTTTGTGGTGTCGTTCTACGGCTTCAACGACCGCCTGCCGGACCTGCTCATCAACGAGTTCTCACCGCGCGGCAGCAGCACCAATGCTGAGCGGGTTGAGCTGTATGTGCGCGCGAGCGGAACTCTAGCCGGCGTGTGTCTGTACAACGGTGTCGCCCGCGATTTCGACACTAAGATCGTATTCCCCGATCACGAGGTATCCGCCGGGGAGTATGTGGTAGTTCATTTCCGCCCCGACAGCCCGGCCGTTGGCGACGAGCGGCTGAATTTCTGGGTACCGGACGGCGCGGGGCTGCCGTCCAACAACGGGGCGCTGTCGCTGTACGACACGCCTAACGGCACCGTCATGGACGCGGTGATCTATACCAACCGCACCTCGCAATCAGACACCAACTTTCGTGGTTTCGGCACGCGCCGCACTATGGATCGGGTAGACGCGGTGGTCGCTGCAGGCTCCTGGCGTATTGCCGGCGAGCTCGCAGCGCCTGAAGACGCGGTCTGGGCCGAAGATACCTCACCAACGCGCAGCCTCAACCGCGACTCGAACTCCACCGACACGGACAGCTCCGCCGACTGGCACACCGTCCCAACCCGCGGCGCCACCTTCGGCGCGCCGAACAGCGAACAGCGCTTTACCTCCGACTAGGCGTGGTCGCGGAGCAGCAATCATCCGGCCCTTGCTTCGGTCGGTTAGACCAACTCGTCGATAGTCTGCTTGAGGTGTTCTTTGGGCACCGCACCGATTTGCTGCTTTACGATCTCGCCGCCCTTGAAAAACAGCATCGTCGGAATGCTCACGATATTGTACTGCGCTGCCAGGTCGCCGTTATCGTCTACATTGAGCTTGCCGATCTTCAGCTTGCCTTCGTACTCCTCGGCGAGCTCCTCGAGTACCGGAGCGATCATTTTACACGGCATACACCACTCGGCCCAGAAATCTACGAGGACCGGGATATCGGAGCTCAAGACCTCATGCTCAAAGTTATCAGGTGTCAACGTTACTTTCATTGGGGCACTCCTTGTTGGGTACGGTATCACACGACCGTGTTGCCGCTCAATGTAGCAATTATGGACCCGCCGCGCCAACTGCAGCTGTGTACCCGGCGCGGCAAGGCGGTTGCGCTCAGGCCTGCGGCTGCTTGCCCCGCGAGGCAAAGCGGTTACGCTGCCGTGCCGCCGCGGGGTTAGCCGGCGGGCGCGCCGGACTGCGAGGCGGCGGCGGTGCCCCACACCAGCTCGCGCGCCGCGGCGCCTACCGCCGCGGCGGCTGCCGCACGGTTGCCGGGCGCCTCGTCCACAGCGCCCGCCAGCGCGCGTACGAACTGTGAGCCGACCACCACAGCGTCGAGGTGCGGTGCAAGCTGCTCAACCTGCTCGCGGCGGCGCACCCCGAAACCGCCGAACACGCGGCAGCCGGCGGCTTTTACACAATCGAGAAACCGAACGGTCGCATCGTCCAGAACGGTCTCCGAACCGGTGATGCCGGCGCGAAGCGCCACGTAAACCGACTCGGGCCGGCAGCCGAGGATCTGCGCCAAGCGTTCGTCGCGCACCCCGGCCACCAACACCGGTACCACCTCGAGCCCGGCGGCCTTCCCTGCCGCGTAGAGCCCCTCGTCGTAATCGAACGGCAGATCCGGGACAATCAACCCGGCAGCACCCGCCACCGCCGCCGCGCTGCAGAACGCCTCGACACCGCGGCTGACGACCAAGCTTGCGTAGGTCATGAGATACACCGGAACGGTAGCGTCGCGGGTGATCTCGGACACCAACGCAAACCCATCGTCAACCCGGAAACCCGCATCGAGCGCAGCGCTATTGGCCTCTTGTATCACCGGCCCGTCGGCGCTGGGGTCGGAAAAGGGAAACTGGACCTCGAGGTAGGCCACCCCTGCCGCGAGCAAGGCCCGCGCTACCGCGAGTGAGCTTTCGCGGTCGGGGTAATGCGCCACCATATGCGCCATCACCGCCCGGCGCGCTGCCGCGTCATGCCGATCCGGGGTTTTTGATGCTGCGCTCATAACGAGGCCTCCTCTTCGCTCAAGAAGGTTTTCCACGCCTCAGGGGCGAGCTCGCGTGCAGTGATGAACAGGTCTTTGTCGCCGCGCCCGGACATGTTCACCACAATAACGCTCTCGGACGGCAACTGCGGGGCAAGCTCCATTGCCGCCGCCGCTGCATGCGCGCTTTCAAGTGCAAAGATCACCCCTTCGTTGCGGGCGAACGCACGCAGCGCCTCGAGTGCTTGCGCGTCCGCGGCTCGCCGGAACTCCACCCGCCCGCTTTCGCCGAGATGCGCCAGCTGTGGGCCTATGCCGGGATAATCAAGACCGGCCGATACCGAATGCGTCGCCGCAACCTGGCCGTCTTCGCTCAACAGAAACTTGCTCTTGTATCCTTGCAGAATGCCGGTACGGCCAAGGCCCAGCATGCGCGCAGCGTGTGCCCCGGTCTCGATTCCGCGCCCACCGGCTTCCACACCGATGAGCCGCGGTGTTTCACTCTCGAGGTAGGGCTCGAAAAATCCGATTGCGTTTGACCCGCCGCCCACACAGGCGATCAGCGCGGCGGGCGTGAGCCCATGCTCGGCGAGCTGCTGCTGCGTCTCTCGGCCCACCACGGCCTGAAACTCACGTACCATATCCGGAAACGGCGAGGGGCCCAACGCCGAGCCGATGAGGTAATGCGTGTCGGCAAAGCTCGCCGCCCAGTCGCGCAGCGCCTCGTTCACCGCGTCTTTCAACGTTTGCGCCCCGCTTCGTACCGGCACCACCTGCGCTCCGTAGAGCTCCATCCAGAAAACGTTCGGGCGCTGCCGGCGCCGGTCAACTTCGCCCATGTAGACGGTGCATTCAAGCCCGAGCGTAGCGCAAACCGCGGCGGTCGCTACCCCGTGCTGCCCGGCTCCGGTCTCGGCGATCACGCGCCGCTTGCCCATACGCTTGGCAAGCAGTGCCTGGCCGACGGCATTGTTGATCTTGTGGGCGCCGGTATTCGCCAGTCCCTCGAGCTTCACGTAAATCTGCGCGCCCCCCAGCTCGGTCGAGGTATTGACGGCGTGCAGCAGCGGGGTCGGCCGCCCAATGAACTGGTCGCGTACGCGCTCGAGGTCGGCGTGGAACTCCGGATCGTCGAAGGCCGCACAGAACTCGTGCTGCAACTCATCGAGCGGGCCGCGCAAAACCTCGGCGACGTAGCGGCCCCCGAACTCTCCGAAGTAATCGTTATACCGTGACTGCATGCCGTATCTCCTTCATGTAACGCTCAAGTTTCGCAGCGTCTTTGCGCCCCGCGGTTCGCTCAACCCCGCTGGAAACGTCCACCAGCTCAGGACGATACGCCCTGATGATCGCGGCGATGTTTCCGGGGCTGAGCCCACCGGCAAGCCATAAGGGCCCGTGCTCGGCGGCCGCTTGCACCAGCTCAGGGGCGATGCGCTTTCCGGTCCCACCGGCGCGATGGGGGTCGAACGCATCGACCAAAACCCGGGGCGAACCATAGGTACGGGCCGCATGGAGGTCGGCAGTGCCGCGCAACCGCAGCGCCTTGTAGTAGGGAAAGGCACGCTGCAGGCACTGCGCCGGCGCTTCGTCACCGTGAAACTGTACCGCATCGAGCAGTCCCGCGTGCAGCAGCCGGCACACCTCACGAGCAAGCCCGCCGGCGCTGCTCTGCACCACCGCTACCTTCAAGCACTGCAAATCGGCGAGCTCCTCGAGCAGCGCCGGGCCGGCGCGGCGGGGGGAGTCGGCGAATACAAAACCGAGCACATCGGCGCCGAGCTCGGCTGCGAGCCGCCCGTCATCCGCATGCACAAGGCCGCAGATCTTCACCAGCGGCCGGCGGCAGCTGTGTGCCGCCGGTGCCCGCCGGCGCATGAGCTCAGCCCAGAACCGCGGGTTACCGAGACACCCACCGCGGCCGAAGCCGGCAGCTCCCCGTCGGCTATTTCCCCCGTTCTGCCCCTTACCCGCGCGGTCTCCGCCGTTGCCGCCTTCGGCGGCCGAAACTCCAGCTTTGAACGAGGCCGCGGCAAGGCCGTCTGATTGTCCGGCAAGCACTTCACCGACCAGCTCAGGGCTTCGCATCGCCGCTTCACCTACAAGCACACCCTCAAACCCCGAAGCCGCGGCCACAAGCGCATCTTCATAGCCGCTAATCCCCGACTCGTACACCAGAGTACAGTCCCACTCGATCTCGGCGGCAAGCGCGAGCGGCGCAAGCCGATCCACCCGGAACGTGCGCAGATCACGGCTGTTGATCCCCACAAGCGGAGGCTTCAGCCCGCGCACCTTTTCGAGGTCCGCGCGGTCGTGCAGCTCCACTAACGCCCCAATGCCCTGCGCCGACGCCGCAGCGTGCAGCGCTTCGAGCTCCGCCTCCTCGAGCGCCGCGGCTATCAGCAACACGAGGTCCGCACCGGCGCGGTACGAAACGTCGATCTCATCCTCGCGCTGCAGGAAATCCTTACGCAGCACGCAGCACCCGGGAAAACGAGCCTTCACCGCGACCAGATCGTCCAGCGAACCGCCGAAATAGGCGCTTTCGGTGAGCACCGAAAACGCCCGCGCCGCGTGCAGATGATAGCGTTCGGCCTGCGCGACCGCATCGAGGCCCGCGGCGATCGCGCCGCGCGACGGGCTCCGGCGTTTGATCTCAAACAGCGCAGGACCGCCGTGGCGAGAGGTCGCCGCCGGCGGCGGCACCACCGGCACCGAACGCTCGGCGGGAATCGTACACCCGAGCTGCGGCCCTGAAGCCGCCAAACGCGAGCGGCGGTCATCGAGAATGCGCCGGAGGATATCGCCGCGCTCGGCGCTCATCCGCGCGCCCCCGCGGCGCCGCGTTTTCCGTTGCCGCCCCCGTCACCCGCCGTGCCGGCGCCGGCTGCCGCACCACGGCCGCTCGCACGCTCTTTCAGCCGCTCGGCCGCGGTGCGCACCTCTGCCAGCTTTGCGCGTACGGCTCCCTCGGCAAGCGCTGCACGCGCACGCTCAACGCCGCCTTCGATAGAGTCAGCCGCACCGTATACGTACAGCGCCGCCCCGGCGTTCAGCACCACCGCAGCCTGCAACGCCGGCCGCCCCGCGCCGCCGGCCAGCGCGCGTGCATCGGCCGCGTTCGCTGCCGCGTCACCGCCGATGATCTCTTCGCTCTTGAATACTCCGAGCTTAAAGCGCTCGGGCGAAAGCAGCTGGTTTTCAAAGCGACCGTGCTCGTCGAAGTACACTACCCGGCTCGGCGCCGCCGGCGACAGCTCGTCGATACCGTCCAGCCCGTGCACCACCATCACGCGGCGCACACCCAAGAGCTGCGCGGCACGCGCTACCGGTTCACACAAATCCTCAGCGTATACCCCAATCAGCTGAAACTCGGCGGCGGCGGGGTTCGCGAGCGGGCCGAGTAGATTCATGATCGTCTTCAGCGCAAGCTCTTTGCGCGCCGGCGCGGCGTGCTTCATCGCTCCGTGGTAAGTGGGCGCAAACAAGAACGCGAAGCCGGTTTCATTCAGAAGCGCCTCGGCCTGCGCCGGAGCGAGATCCACCGGCAGACCCAGCTCGCGGTAGAACTCAGCGCTCCCGCTGCGTGAGCTCACCGCACGGTTACCGTGCTTCGCGACCGCCGCCCCGCACGCCGCGGCAAGCAGCGCCGCGAACGACGAGATATTGAAAGTGCCCCACCCGTCGCCACCGGTTCCGCAGGTATCTAGCACCGGCCGCTCGGCACGCACCGCCACGCGCTTTCGCCGCAGCACCCCGGCACAGCCCGCGATTTCCTGCGGGCTCGCTCCCTTGGCCGCGAACGCCGTGAGGAACGCCGCAACCTGCGCCGTGCTGAGGTTGCCTTCGGTGAGCTCCTCCATGAAGCTCTCCGCTTCTCCTTGGCTCATGTCTTGTCCGGCAATCAACTCTTCGAGCCGCGCCTTGGCCACAAACGGTTCACGCCGGTAGTACAGGAAGTTGCGCAGAAGCTTTTTGCCGTCCTCGCTCGCGATCGACTCGGGGTGAAACTGCACGCCCTCTAGCAAGAGCGCGCGGTGGCGCAAGCCCATGAGCTCACCGGTGGCGCTCCAAGCCGTCGGCTCCAGCTCCGCCGGCAGGCTGTTGGGGTCTACCAGCAGCGAGTGGTAGCGGGTAAACACCGCCGGCGAAGCAATTGAGCGAAACAGCCCTTGACCGTCTATCGTAATCGGCTCGGCCTTGCCGTGTACAATACGCTCTGCCTGCACCACGCGCGCGCCAAACGCCTGCGCAATCACCTGGTGTCCCAAACACACCCCCAGGATCGGAACCTCGCCCGCGAAGCGCCGCACCACCTCCAACGACACCCCGGCGTCATCGGGCCTGCCCGGTCCAGGCGAGACTACAATGTGACTGGGGGCAAGGTGCTCGATCTCGCCGACCGTAATGCGGTCGTTACGAACCACCTGAACTTCGTGCTCGCCCACCTCGCGCAGGTACTGATAAAGGTTGTGAGTGAAGGAATCATAGTTGTCGATCAGCAAAATCATTTCGTGCTCCTTGCCGCCGTGATGTTACCGAGATGGGGACACCCGCACGCTTACCGCACCGCGGTCGCCGGCGCGCACGCCGGCCGGTTGCGCACCGAGCTACCGGCCCGCGCATTACTGCGCGCCGATGGTTTGTGCCGCCGCGCCATCCTGAACCCCTTCCAAGCTGATTCCGGCAGCCTTGGCAAGCGCGCCCAGCTTCTCACCGGTCTCCTGAAGCTCGCGCTCCGGCAGCGAGTCGTATACCACCCCCGCGCCGGCCTGCAGCACCAGCTGCCCGTCCAGCTTCAACGCGCTGCGAATGGTGATACAGGTATCGAGGTTGCCGCCCGGTTCCACGTATCCCACGAGCCCGGCATAAAAGCGGCGCGGATACGGCTCGAGGCGATCTATGGTCTCAATAGCGCGAATCTTGGGCGCACCCGACACCGTACCGGCCGGGAAGGTGGCTCGCAGCGCATCAATCCCGCTCTTGCCTGCGGCAAGCGTACCGTTGGCCTGCGAGACAATATGCATCACGTGCGAGTAGCGCTCTATCGTCATGAAATCCTGAACCGCAACCGACCCGGGCCGGCATACACGCCCTATGTCATTCCGCGCGAGGTCCACGAGCATGAGGTGCTCGGCGCGTTCCTTAGGGTCTTCAAGGAGCTCAGCAGCGAGCTCGTGGTCCTGCTCGCGGCTTGCTCCACGCCTGCGGGTCCCGGCGATCGGGCGAATCGTCACCCGCTCGTGCTTGGCGCGCACGTGCACTTCAGGCGAAGAGCCGAACAGCTGATAATCACCGAAATCAAGGTAGAAGAGATACGGCGAGGGGTTTGCGGTGCGAAGCCGCCGGTACGCTTCCAAGGCAGGAAGATCAGTCTCTACGGTGAGCCGGCGCGACAGCACCCCCTGCAGGAGGTTCCCCTTGATGATCTCATCACGCAGCGTCTGTACACCCCGCAGAAACCGCTCGCGTTCGTGCTCCGGCTCGTGCACCGCGGCGGAGTACTCCCGCTCGGTGCTCTGCAGGTAATTGAAGTTCAGATCGTTGATGCGTTCTTCAACCGCCGCGACCGCGCGCTCGAGCGCTATCACGTGCTCGTCGTAATTCACCCCAATGAGGTACAGAAGGTCGGTGTAGTGGTCGAAGACCACAAACACGTGGCCGAACATAAACGCCGCAAGCGGCAGTTGCAGCGGGTCGGGCTTCTCGGTGAAGCGAATCGCGTCGCAGCGCGAAGCAAACTCGTAGGAGAGAAAGCCGATGCCGCCCACAGGAAACGGGAAGTCCTGCTGCGGCAGCGTGTGCTGGTTCGCGAAGTAGCGCAGCACGTCGAGAATATCACGCGCCGTGCTGTTGAGCCTCAGCCGCTTGCCGTCGCGCTCCAAGACGATGCCGCCTGTGGTTTCAATCACCCGAAACGCTTCCTGCACCATCAGCATCGAGTACCGCTCGCGCCCCTTGTCGAACGAAGCCGATTCCAGCACCACCGAGGCGCCGAGCTTGTGAGCGAGCGCGTACGGCGTGAACCGCTCGCCGGGAAGGACCTTGATTATGCAGTCGTGTCTCGCCATACACCTTCCTTGTTTCTACTAAGAGAAACACTTGAGGCCGCACTGTACCGCATGGCGAAATAGTTGTCAAGCAGAACACAACGATTTATCGCAGCGGAGGACCAAAAAGCACCCGGTTCGCTCGGCACGAGCCGCCGCACGCTGACCGGCGGCACACCAGCCGGTATATGCCGCCCCGACCGGCACGCGCCGCTGCATGCCGGCCGGCGGAACCGGTCAGGCGGCTGGATCGTGAAGTGCTACAGGTTGGGAACTCGTGACCTGAATCTAGAGATAAACTGATTGTTCCATTCGTCGCCGCCCGGAGCGTTACCACTACGCCAAATCGGCGGAGTGATGCCTTGCTCCGCTAGACACTGCACCGTTTCGATCACGAGGCAGTTCATGATGTAGGCGTTGCAGAACGTCGAAATAGCGGCGATGTTCTGGCCGATGCCGGCAATCTCGATAACCGCATCACCAATTGGAACCTTACTGTCGATAACCAAGTCCACGATCTCGTGGAGATTGCGGCGCGACGGATGCCTCGCCGGATGATCGGGCATGGTGGAGTCCGCGTGTTCAACTGAGGTAACCCCGATCGTTTTCACGCGCCGCTCCTTGGCGGTAATCGCTGCATCTATCGTCGCACTGTTGATACCGTACGCATTTACGATAATCAGGACATCATCCTCACCCAAACCGCAGTTCTCTATTACAACTCGACCATACCCGGGCGTCCGCTCAATAGCCATTGAACGCAGCGCTCCGTTATTCAGAAGCGTTCCCTCGTCGAGGACGGCGCTGAAATGCATCAGGCCGCCCGCCCGAAAGAACACCTCTTGCGGCGCCAAATTGGAATGCCCGCCCGGCCCGTATACGTGTATCAACCGATCCGCCTTAATCTGCGCCGCGAGAACTCCCGCCGCCGCACGTATTGCCTCGTGCTCTTCCTCGTTGATCCGCCGCAGTTGAGAACTGATCTTTTCAGCGTATTCGCTTGTCGGTTTTTCTGGTGTACTCATAGCCCCTTCTCCTGCCGTGCAGCCGCCGCGGCGTTCTCAGGCTGCCCCCAGCCCCCCGGATCTCAGAGCGGCTTCTACCACCGAGTAATCCGTTCCCGGCTCATCCGAGATGCAGCCTGACGTACGCTCGATCATCAAAAGACAGATTGCCGTCGTAAACCCCTTTAGTGGACTTGAACAGGCGGAAGCACAACGGATCTTTCTTGATGATTTCCTCCAAGGCCTGTTCGGACTCCCGTAAGGTCGGCTTCAAGTACGGGTACCCGTCGGACGCAAGCACAAGGCTGCGACATGACCGGGGAACCCGATATACCTGCATGGCTTGCTCGGGCTTGTCCAGAAACCCGTCGAGAATGAAGTGTGAGTACGGCGAGTTCGCGCCTCTGTTCTGAAACAGCCTTTGCCGTATGAGCAATTCGCGAATGTACGCTCGGCCGGTATCCTGCTTGAGCAGATCGTCCACTGTTCGGCCCATCAGCAGCTCAGACTCCAGAAACATGGCGCGCACTTCGGCGAGTAAAGCCTCTGCATCTTTCAGCGCGGTGATCAACCTATCGCCAACAAGTGCCTGACAATCGCCGATCATCCACAGTTCCGACCGGTAACAACTATATATGATTACCGAGGCACAACACCGGTACTCGGGGTTTGCCCTGGCCTTTTCGAGCGACCCTTCGTCCCAATAGATGCGCGCAATCTCGGTGTTCAAATGCCGAAAGCACTCGAACGCGCCGATGTCAGCAGGCAACCCTTCAAGTCCCTCTCGGATCCTGGCTGCCGCTTTTTTCCCCGGTGTTTGCTCGCCGGCTGTGTTAGCGGCGATCGGGCTCGTTACCCCGTCGACTACCGCAACAAACCGCTCGTTGGCGATGATTTCGTCTTCGCAGACCTCAGAGCGTCCGGTCTTGCCCACCACGTGGTGCTCTTCAATCCGCATGTGGCAGCTCCCGAGTCAAATCGCCACCCCCATCGTCAACAACGGCCGCCGTGCACCCGCTCAGCCGAGCTTGAAACTCGAGGAGATTGACCGGCCAAGCATACGGTTCATCACGTAGACTACGACGAAAACTGTCGCCAGCAGCATAACCGACAACGCTGCGCCCTGACCAAAATACCCGTCCTGCACCATAGCGAATATTCTTACCGGCACCGTTCGGGTTCGGGCGCTGTACAGCAGGATCGTCGTACTCAGCTCCTGCAGAAGGGTCGCAAAGGTCAGAATCGTTCCCGCAATGATTCCCGACAGGATCAGCGGAAACGTGACCCTACGGAATGTGTACAGCCAGTTTGCGCCGCTGATCATTGAGGATTCTTCCAGCGTCACATCCAACTGCGTCAAGCTCGCCACAACCGAACGAAACACGTACGGCGTTCTGCGGACGACGAACGAGATCAGGAGGATCAAGTACGTTCCCCCCAGAGGAATTACCGCGTCTCCGGCAAAGGCCGCAAGAAACGCAACCGCGACCACGATACCCGGCAAGATAAACGGCGCCATAACCGCCATATCCAGCAGGATCGCACCCTTGGGTCTTCGCCGCTCGGTGATATACGCAACCATGCAACCGAGCGCCGCGGTGATCAATGACGCTGTGGTCGCCAGAAAGAGTGAGTTGAAGATCTCCGACGAAACCAGCTGAGGTATACGGGCATAGTTCTCCAATGTAAAGCCGGTGGGGAGCGCTCCTCGCCAATACTCGAAAAAGGACATAATGATGATCGTGATGTTGGGAAGCATAGCCACGACCAACACAAGAGTGCAGTATACGATGGCGACCAGGCGCGCCAACCAGTGAGTGTGCAAGTGCTGTTCAGACCGCGAGCTCGACACCGTTTCGTACTCACGCCGACTAATCACGTACTTCTGCAGAAGCAACGCGCCCCCGGTTATAATGACGCTCACAAGCGCTATCGCCGCCGCGGAGTTCAAATCCCAGAAGCCGCTCACCCGGAAGTAGATGAGTGTAGGCAGCACATACTGGTCGCCGCCGAGAATCGCGGGGATACCGTAATTCCCCATCGAGCGGATAAACACCAGAATTGCCCCTGCGCCGATGCTGGGAATCACCAACGGCAGCGTAATGCTGCGCATGATGCGCGGGCGGCGCGCACCCATCATCATGGCCGCTTCCTCCAACATGGGATTGGCCGCACTGAAGGCGCCATAGCTGAGCAAGAAGACAAACGGGAAATACGTCAGAGACATCGCAAAGATGATGCCTGCCACACCGTAAATACTGGGTATCACGATGCCCAAAGGAACGAACAGCCGATTCAAGAACAAGCGGATCACCCCTTGGCGCCCGAGCAGAATAACCCACGAGAACGCCCCTATGAAGGACGGCATGATCACCGGCAGAATGCCGATTGACAGAAACAAGTTCTTGAACGGCATCTTAACCCGGGCCACGCAATACCCCATCGGCAATCCGATCAAGGTTGCGAAAACCACAGCAGAGGCGCTCACCACAAACGAATTGCGAAGACTGCGCTGGTATAAGCCCGAGGTCATAAACCGCTCGAAATTATCCAGCCCGAGGTTGCTCAGGTCGACATCGAACCCCGGTCCGGAGAAGGCCCGCAGTACCGTTATCCCCAACGGCCAGAACAGAAATAGGGCAAGAAACAACAAAGGAACGGCAAAGATGAGATAAGGGGTCCAGTCCTTCTGCAGAAGGCGTTCAATCCGCGATTCCTTCTGCAGGCCGCGTTCATCCATCGACATCAGCCCACCTCGTCCTGAGAAATATCCCACCCCGTTTCAGGTGAAAAAACCAGCGCCTGAGCCTGATCAATGTGAACGCTGACGTGATCACCCTCCGTGCAGCCGTCAAGCGCTTGGTGCATATCTATTTCAAGCGCATCGGGTGCCAGCCTAGGGTCAACGTGGACCTCATAACGGATGAATTGGCCCAAGTTCTGAATCACGTTGACCGTGCCGGCGAAGCCGCCGTTCGAACCTTCGCTTCGCAGCATAAGGTGCTCAGGCCGTACTCCAACCAAAACCGGCTCACCTGCACGCAAACCGTGTTTCGTCTTGATTGCCCGCTCCTGCGGTTCCAACACAAGGCCGCCGGCAATACCTATCCGCACCTGCTCATCGGCGGTGGCACTTTCAACGGCACGCCCGTGAAAGAAGTTCATCTTTCCGATGAAGTTCGCCACGAAAGCATTCTCGGGTGCGCTGTACACCTCGCTCGAGGTACCGAGTTGCTCGACATTCCCATCACGCAGCACCGCCAGGCGATCTCCGATAGCCATGGCTTCTTCCTGGTCGTGGGTCACGAAGATCGTCGTGATCTTGGTTACCTTCTGAATGCGCCTGATTTCCGCCCGCATTCGCCTGCGAAGCTTCGCGTCCAGATTGGCAAGCGGCTCATCCAATAACAGAATTTCGGGATCGTATACGAGTGCCCGCGCTACCGCCACACGCTGTTTCTGTCCCCCGGAGAGCGCCGTTGGGCTCGGGTTGCGTTTCAAGACATCCGGCAGACCGACCAGATCCATGATCGCGCTGACCTTGCGCTCTATCGTATCTTCCGGTACTTTGCGGACCCGCAGCCCATACGCAACATTCTCAAACACGTTCATATGCGGATACAGAGCAAAGCTTTGAAAGACCATACCGATGTTCCTGCGAAACGGCGGAATCGTCGTAACATCGCGGTCTCCGTAGAAGATTCGCCCGCCCGTTATGCTCTCCAGCCCCGCTGTGCACCGCAGAAGCGTGGTCTTGCCGCATCCACTGGGGCCCAGCAAGCAGAAGAGCTCACCGGGCTCGATAGTGAATGATACTCCATTCAGGGCGCGTACCGGGTTGCGCCCCTGGGGGTCGAACACCTTCTCGACCCCGTCGTATCGCATGCTCAGACTCATCTGTCCTCCGCCGTTGTCTAGTTGGAATATGCCGCGCACATACTATGACCCACGAACTGGGAAAGTCCCACAACAAAGAGGGGAGGGGGCAGCGCTGTTGCCCGGGGCTTGGAAAAGCCGCGCCACAACAGCGCCGCGTAAACTCACATTCGGCGCACCCTACTCGATCAGTTCCGAAAAACGATCGGTGAGATCGTCACGCATAGCCGCAGCTTCCTCGGCGTCGTACGCGAAAAACGTGATCTCCTCGAGCGCGGGCAGCGGCCCCGGTCCAGGGAAGCCCGGATGCACTACGCGTCGACTGCGGGTCTCCCGTATAATCTGATACGCGTCTTCCGAGGTCAGGAAGTCCATGAACAGCTCCGCCGCTTCAGGGTTGGGGCCGCCGTCGATGATACCCGAGGCATCGAACCTTCGTCCCGTGCCGTCTTCCGGGTATACGTATGTCACCGGAGCGCCTTCTTCCATGTAGCGGGCGATGTTGCCCTCACCGGTTACTCCTATTGCGTACTCGCCTCGGGCGACCGATTCCGGCACCGCCGTGGAGCTCGCAACGAAGGTAGCCTGGCGGGCGATCTCCCCCAGGAAGTCAAACCCGTAGAGCCCGTGCATCATATAGATCTGTGCGTATGCCGAGCCCGAGAGGGCCGGATTCGCGAGAATCAATTCCCCCGCATAGCGCTCATCGATCAGATCCACCCATCGGCGCGGGTAGTCCTGTTCGTCCAGCAGCTCGGTGTTGATCATGAATGCCTGCAGCGGCATCGAGAAGCCGTAGTAGCGGGGCACAGCCGCCTGATCGCGCAGCTCTTCGGGGATGTCGTCATGATACGCCGCCACGTAGCCGGTGAACAAGTCGTAGTTGGCGTCGAATGCCTCCTTCGCGATACCCAACAGTACGTCCCCGCTGGGGTTGGGCTGCTCGGCACGGAGGCGAGTAAGCAGCTCACCGGAGCCGGCGCGTATTACATCGACGCTGATCTCAGGATACTGCGCGCGGAAAGCCGCAACAAGCGCGTCCGCCTCGTCTTCCGCCGCCGCACTCCACACAGTCAGCGAGTCCGGCTCTGCGTCTTCCGGCGCCCCGGCGGCGAACACCATGCCGGCCGAAACCAACAGCGCAAGCACTGCCAAGCACACTCGTCGTGTCATAAGAAACCTCCTTAGTGTGTGACGTGAATCGTCGCTACGATTCGCCTCGAAACACTCTCTATTACGGGCACTAAGCCGGCGCCTATCCCGGCCGTGCGCCCGCACTCTATAGACAAGGATACACCCAAAAACAGGCTCGCACAAGCATGAGGGTGACCCCGGCAGTCTTGAGGCGCCCCAATACCCGGATCGCCGCCCGAACCAGGCGGCGCCCGGAGTTCGGGGCTACCGGCGCATCGAAGCCGTAGAACGCGTGAGCCTCTTCGACTTCGTACCCGCCCAGCTCAAAAGCCTCCGCAGTAGGCACGTAGCCGATCGTAGCCCCGCTGTGGGCAGCGACCACTGTATGCCGGAACGCGCTACTCGCCTTGATGCGCTCGGAGAGCTCCACGAAGGGCTCCCCCGGCAGAAACACTACCGCCAGCGCTTCGTCGAATGCAATCCCCAACACGCTGCGGCGCAGCACCGCGGATCTCGCGAAACCGAAACGCCGCCGCCGTGTACCCCGCTGAACGCGCAGCGGCCGGCATTGCAGACGCACCTGCCGCCGCCGGATCTGCAGACTGACCCGCGCGCCCAAAGCCTGTACGATGCCGCCGCCTAGAGCCTGTGCGAGCTCTTCGCCCATCCGTTTTACCTCATCCGGCGTGCCGCCGGTAAAACGGCCGTCTTGGTCGACGATTCGAGGGCGGATGTCGCCGGACGCACCTTGAAGAATCAGGCACGGGGCGCGGCCGCCCTCGGGCCCCTCCAGCGCGCCGGCGAGCGCTCCGGCCACGTCCCCCGAAAGCATCGCAACAGCCGGGGATAAGACCGTTGGATGCATCGCCAGCACCGCAATACGCCCGAGAACAGCCGATTGGCAACAAAAGGTCAGCATGGTAATGCTTTGATCAACGGCCCCGCCGGGATTCGGCTCCATTTCGGCTCGGCCGTCTACCACTCGCCGTCGATTGATCGCATACGGGTTCGCGGCTGCGGCCACCTCAAGCCGCGTAACGGGGCGCACCGCGGCTACCGCGCCTTCGGCCGCACGCGCGGCTTTTGAAACAAGGTCGCAGCGCGCCGGCTCGTGGGCGGCAGCCGGTCCCAGTGCGAACACCGGCGGACCGGTATGCGTATGCGTCGCGCACACTACAACATGCCGGGGTGAAACATCGGCTCGCGGCGCTACCGCTTCGATCACACGGCGCTCGAGCTCCGCGTCGAACGCCAGCACGTCGGCGAGAATTAACACCGCAGCTTGGCGCTTGCCCCCGAACACGGCCACACGGACCTGTTGGCGGTCGAGACTGCCCTGGGCAGGCCGCTCGCGCGCCAGGTGTCCCGGAAGGCGATGGCCCTGCCACTCGGCCAGCACAGCGCTCCCAAATCCGGCGGAAAGCGCTGCGCAACCGCACACGCTGTACGCCGAGAAGATTGTCTTCGTATGCTTTCGGCTACTCCGAAACACAGCAGGCCCCCGTTGCACAAACCGCACGACACAGTATAGCATTCGTTGCGCTCTCAAGATTTTACAAAAAATGTCAACAGAGTCGACCCGGCCGACTTGTCAAATGATACGGGCCACGCTATTGTAAGTTCTTCGCCTTGAAGACAGTGAGAACGGCGGAAAGACGTTATGACCGGCGATCTGGAACAGCTCTACGAAGGCCCGAGCTATCGCGCCAAAGACAAGCAAAAGGCGCTGATCTATCATGCAGTTCGCTCCTCACCCGGATTGACCCGCAAACAGCTCGCGGAGAACCTGTCTCTGCGCCGTACTACCGTCTCCAACCTCGTACAGCAACTGCTCGACGGCGGCCTGCTGCGTGAAGGCGAGCTCAAGAGCAGCGGGCGCCAAGGCCGCCCGCAGATCTCGCTCCAACCAAACATCAACCGCTTTATGGCCCTGGCGCTGTACTTCGTATCCATGGAGCTGAAGGGCGCCTTAATAAACTCCGCGTACCAGATAGTCGCCGAGCAGACGGAGACGCTCTGCGAACGGACCGACCATGCGCAGCTCAGGGACCGGATCGTGGCGACTGTGCAGGCGCTGCGGCCGCATGCACCCCCGGATGTGGAAGTGCTCGGCTGCGGCATCACCTTCCCCGGCTATACAGATACGCTGCGGCAGCGCTGGGTTTTTGCCGCCCGCTGGCCGCGCCTTCGTGATTTCTCAGTACACGATCTTGCGTCCCGGATCAACCTCCCGGTGAGTTGCCGGCGCTCGTTAGATGCCGAGCTCGAACACCTGCTACGACAATACCCGGCCTACCGCACGGGCGGTACGCTCCTGGTTCACTGGGGTTACGGGATCGGCAGCTCCTACGCGCACAACGGCGAAATCATACGCACCGCCGCAGGCGGGTTCGGCGAGATCGGCCACGTGAGCTTGTGCGACTCGGGCGACGGCTCGCGCTGCATCTGCGGGCGGCGCGGCTGTCTTGAAACCGAGGCCGCACTGTGGGCAATTTTGCCGCAGTTGCGCCAAACCGCGCCCGATCTGCCGCACGGAGAAGAGGCGTTCGCGCGGGTGCTTATTGAACGTAAGCTTGCATCGCATCCGGTAGTTCAGCAGGCGGTAGCAGCGTTCACGCGCGCTATGGTTGTGCTGTACACCGTACTCGCTCCGGACCGCATTATCCTTTACGGGCCTTTCCTCAATAGCGACACGGTGTTTCAACAGGTAATCGACGGAGTGTACACGGGGCTCTCGCCGGTATTCGCAAATCTGCTGTCTGTTGAACGTATCACCACCGGCTTCACCGCCGGCTTGATCGGGTCCACCGCCGAGCTCTTTCACGAAGCTTACCGGCGCCACCTGGTCGCGATGTGACCTGCTGCCGTTAAGTGTGATACACTTCCCGTCCGCCGCAGATTGTTTTGCGTATGTGCAGCCTCTGTTCACCACCCGAGTACTCGAACACCGTAAGATTCGCCGGCTCCCCCGCCCGCAGTACACTCGTAATGGCGGCTTCCAGCCCCAACAGGCGAGCCGGGTTCTCCGTGCATAACCGAATGACCTCCCCAAGGGACACTCCGGTAAACCGGTGGAAATGCGCCACATCCCAATCAAGCAGATGGGCGGCGCCGGCGAGAAGGGTAGTCCCGGGAAGCCCGAGATGGCCGTCCGGGAACACCTGGACATCTATGCTGTTCCATTTGTAAATCCCCGGTTCGCGGCCGCCGAGCAGCGCCGCATCACTGACGAGGATCAGCCGCGACAGTCCCTTCGAGCGCCGGAAGACTCTCACAACCGAGTCCGGCAAATGATGCCCGTCACAGATGATGCTCGCGTGCAGGTCATCCTGAGCGAGCTGCTCCCAAATGTAGTTCTGCAGCCGGGGCATCATAAGGTGGCTGCCGTTACCCAGATGGGTGGATAGACGCGCTCCGGCCTGCACGGCGCGGCGTATGGTTTCCGGTTCGGCGGCCGTGTGACCAATGGCCACTATTACACCCAGTTCCGTTACTTTCTCGATAAACGGGATAGCACCGCAGCGTTCCGGCGCCAGGGTGACCATCACGATCCGGTTGCCTGAGGCTGCTCGCCACTCTTCAAACTCCGCGAAGTCAGGATCGCGCACGTGGGACGCGTCGTGCACCCCGCGAGCGCCGTCCTCAGACGACACATAAGGACCCTCTATATGCACCCCGGGAATCGCCGCGTGCATCAGCGGATCGCGCTCTAGGACCTCGGCGATCACACCCAGATTGCGAACCAGACGCTTCTGCGGCGAGGTGATCATCGTAGGTACGTGCTGGGTCGTTCCGGCGGCCGCAAGACAGCTGTGTATCACCCGCAGGTCGTCTTCGCACAGCTCATCGCGGCTATAGTCGCTGCCGCGGTAGCCGTTAACCTGTATATCGAAAAACCCCGGGCTTACAAAGAGCCGCCTCCGGTCCCCACCTTCCGCTGTCGGCTCCTCCGGCTCCCGCACGGCGCGGATACGGCCGCCCTCAAGCTCCAATTCAATCTCCCTGCCGGTGAAAACCGAAATACCCCGGATGGTGTCCAC
>PWQX01000116.1 GCA_003556605.1 Spirochaetaceae bacterium | reverse complement strand
GTCTCCGGCAGTGTGCCTTGTAGACAAGGCCGAACCTGCAAGCGGGGCTCGCTTTCAGCGAGTCCCGTCTCCGGTAGATATTTCAGCTTCCACAGGCACCATGTTAACCGTCGGTTACACCCCAGTTTTGTCAGCACCTTCGCGGAGTCGACTTCCAGTTCATCTATCGGACGGGAACGCTCGTAAGTTTCTGCCTTATCCGACTCGATGCAACGGTTCAATCTCTTCAAGGGTTTCCTTTTCTGAACGCTCCGTTTTGTGGAGGTCATACCGCAACTGCAGATTCATCCAGAATCCTGCACTTGTACCGAAGTAGCGTGCAAGTCGGAGCGCAGTGGAAGGGCTCATGGATCGTCTATTACGGACAATTTCATTGATCCGCTGGAATGGGACGTGAATCGCGTCTGCAAGCTCCTGCTGCTTGAGGCCCATCGGTATCAGGAAGTCCTCCCGAAGCACTTCTCCGGGATGAGTTGGTTCTCTATTAGTCGGAACTCGTACCATATTCCACCTCACTCATCGTGATAGTCTGTCACTTCCACATCTGCGGGCCCGCTGTCCATCCAACGGAAACAGATCCGGTACTGATCGTTGATTTGGATGCTGTGTCGTCCTGCCCGCGTTCCTGACAACTGCTCAAGTCGGTTACCAGGCGGAATTCGTAAGTGTTCCAAACGTTCCGCTGAATCCAACGCATCAAGCTTTCTGGTCAGGATCCTCCACAACGACTCCGGACACGCCTTGCGAGCTCCATTTGTGTTATGACCGTTGAACAGGTCCTCGCTCGCACGGTCCCGGAATGACTGGATCACACATCCAAATGTAGCATGCAAAGCATGCTATAACAAGACCCGACTACCCCTGTTAGATATCCCCGAAAGGTAACACCAGTGGATTGAGCAAAGATTCTCCTTGACCCTGTAGTAAGGTACAGGGTTTATACTTCGTACACGAACAGGTTGGTACCTCTGCGGGGAACCGCGGCTTAAACAAGTCAAGGTTTCGGCTGTGCTCGTGCTCAACGGGAAACCACATTGGTGCCTCGAAGCCCAACGCTACCTGTCTTTCCGTCAGAAATGTCCTCGGACATTTTCACACAAAGCTGCGATGCTCTTTCCGCAATGTATCAACGACTCCGCAGTGGGCGATGGGTCCGCACTCCGGAAGACTCCTTTACAAGGATGACCCTCATATACGAGACGATCGAACGCGGTAATACCTCCTGTAAGGCGGCACCACCCGGTCGTGGTACGTTCCCGAATCCGTCCATAGCTACTGGTCCGGTACACACCGATATCAAGCGCATAAACGCTTTCGCACATGGTTCTCATCCCCTTCAACTAACCCCATCGAATCGCAGCAAAGGTGGCCCATATCGAGCCACACCAATCGCAGCCTCGAAAAATGTCGAAGGAATACCTTGAGGACTGAAGCATTCTTGGAATCCTTGGTCCTGCATGCCGCGACAGCTTGGTATTACCGTATGGCGAGCTCCTAACTGCCGCTGTATGATCAAGATGGGATGTAAGACGGTTTGATTTCCTCAAGAACTTCTTTCTCAGACTGTTCTGTCTTGTAGAGATCGTACCGCAACTGCAGGTTCATCAAAAATCCGGCACTCGTACCGAGGTATCGGGCAATACGGAGCGCTGTTGACGCGCTCATGGAACGACGTCCACGGACAATGTCATTGACCCGTTCGAACGGGACGCGAGTTGCATCTGCAAGCTCCTGCTGTGTGAGCCCCATCGGTATCACGAAATTCTCCCGCAGCACTTCACCGAGATGGGTTCGCTTTCTATCGGCCGGTACTCTCATCAACTTTCAGGCCACTTTCGGTCCATGGATTCACAATCCTTACGCCGGTTCCCTCGAAATCACGTTCATTTCTTGTCGCCAAGGTGTGTTCATGGACTCGGCACACGGCGGCTATCTGGGCGTCAGACATCGATATCGGGCGACCTACCGTCTCTCGCTTCAGGACAAGTGCAGCATACTCAACAGCGGCATCCGCATCGAAAGCTAGGATTCTGCCCCCGAAGTCTTTGTCGAATATCGTCTCGAGAGCGGTCATCAGTTTCCGGCGTCGCTCCTCTTCCGGTATCCGGCCGATGCCGTAAAGAATCTCCGCTACGGTAACGGCGGTAACTGCTGTTTCGTAAGCGGGGACCGAATCCACCCACTCAAGCACCCCTGGGTCCGGGACCGGTTTTATGATCTCGGACAGAACGTTCGTGTCCAGTACAATCATTCCAGATTCTCGGGCACTCGCGGCCGTTCACTTCTCTCGGGCAATTCGAGTTCCACACCCCCGAGGTCTTCAAGCCGCTTCCTGATTCGAGTGCCGATACCGTATTGTTCCTCTGCGTTCTCAGAAACGGACAACACGTCTCGGAGAATTAATCTCGCCTCTTCTTCCATGGAATGGTCGTGCCGGGCCGCTCGAATCCGAAGACGTGATTTCAGATCATCGTCAAGATTCCGTATGGTTAAGGTGGCCAATATATTCTCCTCTGCAAGCATCGCTCGCAATGCTGATTATACCCTGGGTGTTTTCGGTTTTCAACCGATGGCCGGTACCTCTATCATTGCCACGGAGTGTACCAGTATGACAGCGGCAGAAGTAACGATAGACCTGCTGTATTTCGACGGCTGTCCGTCCTACAGGCAGGCATGGAACGATATCCTCGACGTCCTCGTAGAGGAAAAGATAGACGCCTCGGTTCGGCTAATCGCTGTGGAGGACATGGACCGCGCACAGGAGCTCCGTTTCGCCGGGTCTCCGACGATCAAGGTGAACGGCCAGGATCTTGAAGGCTACCAGGGAGACGGGGTAATGGCATGTCGGGTATACGTGGAGACTAACGGCAGGCGATACCCCAGCAAGAGTCTCCTCCGGCGGGAGCAAATCCGAAGCGCAATGTAGCTTGTGGCACGACACTGAAGAAACGGCTTTCAAATCGAAATCCTGAACAATCACCTGGGTTCTGGGGCATCCCTGTCTCGGTAAAGTTACGCTGCACAGGGGGCCGGGAAGTTTATCGTGAATGGTTTCCCTGTTTGATCGAATTATGGGTTACAATTATACATAAGCCTACTATTGCCGAGGAGCGACGAGAAGCAATGAGACCGAAGCGCATGGGGATGCCACGAGTCGTCAGTATCCTCACATTGGTGTCGTTATTGGGTGCTTGTGCCACGATTCCGGATGACGAACCGCCCACGCCACCCGAACGCCCTGAAGTTGATGCCGTGGTGCCGAGTAAAGAGGAGCTGATCCAATTGCATCTGGACGAGATGGACCTTCGCCGGCGAATCGGCCAGCGGTTTATGATCTTTGTTCCCCGCGGTTTTGGAGGTGTTGACGATCCTGATGAAACCACACAAAAGTTTATCCGAACAATCGAGAGCGGCAATCCCGCCGGCATGATCGTCTACCCTTGGAACTACGAAAACCGCGACGACGTGATCCACTTGACTGATACGCTGCAGACCCTGGCCGAACGCTCACAACCGGGCCGGAGATTGCTGATATCGGCTGATCAGGAGGGTGGCCGTGTAGCGGCGTTCCGGTTTTCCGATATTGTCCGACTGCCCTCGGCAGCCGCGGTGGGACGACACGAAGACCCCACGTTCGTGGAAAGCCTTGCATACGTGACCGGTCGGGAGTTGTTCGCCATGGGAATCAATATGAACCTCGCGCCGGTCCTAGATCTCACGGAGATTCCCGACGACAGTATCATCGGTGACCGCTCTTTCGGGGATGATCCTGAACTGGTGTCCGAGTTTGCCGAGCGCTACGTCCTCGGGATGGACCGCGCGGGCGTTATCGCTACGGCCAAGCATTTTCCCGGTCACGGGGTAACTCGAGTGGACAGTCACGGCCGTTTACCGATTGTATCGTACACGCTTGACGATTTGCGCAGTCGGGACCTGCGACCGTTTGCCGCTTCAATCGACGCCGACATTCCGGTCGTGATGACCGCTCACATCTTGTTCCCGGTGATCGATCCGGACTACCCGGTAACAATGTCCGAACGCTTTCTGCAGGATATCCTGCGCGGCGAAATAGGTTTTGACGGCGTGGTGATCAGCGACGGGCTGGAAATGGGCGCCCTCGCGGCAGACTACGACCTGGATACAACCCTGAAACGGGCTATCCGATCGGGGGTGGATCTCATTCTGCTATATACGCGTTACGAATTACTGGACGTGATTGACCGGGTAGAACAGATGGTACTCGACGGGCGCCTTACGGAACAAGAAATCGATCGCGGGGTAGAACGGATCCTGGCTCTCAAGCACCGGTACAACCTACTCGATGAGCCTTCTAGCTCTCGTTGAGATTGCCGAGAAGGGGATTCCCCTCACACTGGAGCTACAGTAGAAGCAACCGCGGCTTGGCGCATCAGAGAACGTTCAGCGCGAAATCGAACCCCGGCACCGCGTGTGTCGGCCTGCCGACCGATAAGTAGTCTACTCCGGTCGCGCTCACCGCGCGTGCGGTTGGAACGAATGATGGCGGCCGCACGTGACAGCATGCCCGGGTTTCATGCATACTGCGTCGTATGCGCGGTTCTTCCGATGGCTCGCATACGGGCACAGGCACACGGTCACCAATCTCGCGGCCGGCCTTTCTCCGCGATGTCATAGTCTGTTCACTCGGCGCGTACGGTGGGCCTGAAGCCCATATGAGCGTGTTCCTTGACCAGATGGTGCACAAGCGCAGGTATTTGGGAGAGGATGAGCTCATTGAGCTCATCGCTTTGTGCAGTATCCTTCCTGGTCCGACAAGTACACAGACCATCGTCTCTATCGGCCATAGGATGGGCGGCTCCCGGCTGGCGTTTCTGACGATGATTGTCTGGGCGCTTCCCGTGCTAACGCTGATGACGGCGCTGTCGTTTCTCTATCAAGCGCTCGACACTTACGGCGTTTCGCAAGAGGTGCTTCGCTACATTGGACCGATGGCGGTTGGGTTTATCATCGTCGCGGCGGTGCGGATCGGACGTAAGGTGGTGACCGACGCGTGGACCGCGGCCCTGATGCTATTCGGCGCCATCACGACGTACCTTGTGCGCGCACCCTGGATTTTCCCCGCCGTACTTGCAACCGGCGGCGTGGTCACCGGGATCCTCGACCGTGAACCCGGAATGTGGAATCGTGTTCGTTTGAACCCGCCGTGGCGTTACCTCGTCCTTTTTGCTGTCTTCGCTCTCGGAGGGATCTTACTCGCCGGCCTGACTCAGCATCGACTCGTACAACTGTTTGAGAGCTTCTACCGCTACGGCTACTTGGTGTTCGGAGGTGGTCAGGTGGTGGTACCGGTCATGCACACCGAACTCGTGCAGGTGCGCGGGTACCTTACAACCCAGGAGTTCCTCACCGGCTACGGCCTGGTGCAGGGGCTCCCCGGACCCATGTTCAGCTTCGCAGCCTACGGCGGCGGAATGGCTGCGCGCGACGGTACTACGCTGCTGCAAATCGCCGGCGCCGTTGCGGGGGGAATCGGCATCTTTCTACCGGGCCTGCTTCTCATCTACTTCGTCTATCCTATCTGGGAGAATCTCAAACAGATTCGCGCGATTAAGATATCGCTGCGCGGAATCAACGCGGTCGCCGGCGGGTTGATCGCGATCGCCGGCGCCATCCTGATGCAAGCCGACGGCTTAGAACTCGACAACCTGATTGTTACCGTGAGCAGCGTCGGGCTGTTAGCGTACGGGAAGATCCCGGCGCCCATTATTGTAGCGGTTGCGCTGGCGGCCGGTTTTGTTTTCCGGTAGGCCTTTTGAGGCTCCTCCGGGGCCGCCCGCGGAATGCGACAAAGCACGGGTAAAGCACCTCTGAACGATTACAGCTCACGCTTGACGACACAATCCCAATATAGTATTTTCGATATGTAAAAAAGCAGATGTTGAGGAGGGTTGCTCCATGGCAGTTAAGATCTATACAACGCCTACGTGCTCGCATTGTACGACGGCCAAGCAGTATCTCAAGGAACAGGGAGTGAAGTTCACCGAGTACAACGTGGCCCGTGATGAACGCCGGGCGGATGAGATGTACAAGAAATCTCGGCAAATGGGTGTTCCAGTGATCGACGTCAACGGCAAGATTCTTGTCGGTTTCAGCAAAGGCGACTTAGAGCGCGCACTTAAGAGATAATCCATATGACGACACATCGAACGAATATTGTCAAACGCGACGGTCTTGCTTTTGACGCACATTTGTATGGGCACACCATAAAACTGGACGCCGCCGCGTCGGTCGGCGGCACGGACTACGGTCCCATACCGAAGCCGCTGCTGCTTACCTCACTCGCCGGGTGTACCGGCATGGACGTGGCTTCTATCCTCGCCAAGATGCAAATGCCGTACGATAGCTTCAACGTGGAGGTTGAGGGCGACCTCGCAGAAGAGCACCCGACAACCTACACCGCGATTCGGGTGCGGTACGTTTTCACCGGGTCTGAACTCGATGAAGCCAAGATCGAGAAAGCTGTGAAGCTCTCGCAAGACAAGTACTGCGGTGTCTCGGCGATGCTGAAGCAAGTGACCGATCTGGCGTACGAAGTCGTACTAAACCCGTAAGCGCGTTGGGCGCTGCGGACGCCCGGCGGCTGAAGTGCCGCGGGCCTGCAGCTTCTCGACTGTTTTGCACAGATCGGGTAAGCTGCCGGCTGATGGAGTTACTCGCACCCGCCGGTAGTTCAGAAAAGCTTCGCTACGCGTATACGTACGGCGCTGACGCCGCCTATATCGGGCTGCCGTCCTTTAGTTTGCGCGCTAACGCCGAGAACATCGATGACAAGCTCCCTGAAAGCCCGCAAACGATAAGCGCTCTGAAGGGTGAGCGCAAGCTGTACTGCGCCCTGAACATCTATTTTCACGATGTCGACCTCGGGGCGCTGAACGCTCGCCTCGATCGTATCGCCGAGTACCCATTCGATGCCTTTATCGTCAGCGATATCGGTGTGCTTCCAACCCTCAAGAAGCGGTTCCCTGATGCTGAGCTCCATTTGAGCACACAAGCAAATTGCACAAATCGGGAAGCGGCCCGTATGTATCACGATATGGGCTTCAGTCGTATCGTGCCCGCGCGGGAACTGTCGCTGGAGGAGATAGCTAGGATCAAGGATACCGTCCCTGAACTCGAGCTTGAGGTCTTCGTCCACGGCGCGATCTGTCTCGCTTACTCCGGGCGCTGCTTGATTTCGAAGTGGGTTGCCGACCGCTCGGCGAATCGCGGGGATTGTGCACACAGTTGCCGCTGGAACTATCGGCTGGCGTTGGAGGAAGAACAACGGCCGGGTGAGTACCTGCCGGTGGAAACCGGCGAGACCGCCGCCGGCGCATTTACAACTCTGTTATCGAGCAAGGACATCTGTATGATTGACGATCTCGCCGCCTTGCGTGAGGCCGGTGTCGATAGTCTGAAGATAGAGGGGCGAATCAAGAGTCTGTACTACGTTGCTGTGATCACGCGCGCGTATCGGTACGCGCTTGACCATCCTGGCGATCCTAATCCGTTTCGAGAAGATCTGTTTGCGGTCAGTCACCGCGAGTTCTCGACCGGGTTTTACTTTGGACGGGACGATATCGAAAGACCTACAACCGAAAGTTACGAGCAAACGCACCTGTTCCTTGGAAGTCTTGAAGAACCTCCGCGCGAAATCCACCCCCCACGGCCGGAAGACACATCTAGCAACAGCCCTTATAACCACAGGGGCTGGAGTAAACCTGTCTATGTAAACGTCAGAAACACAATTTCAAATGACCGCGAGATTGAACTGATCTCCCCTGCACTCCCCGCGGTTGTCTTTCACCCGGGAGATTTTCACCTCTTTAGCCTCGAAGGTAACCCCCAAAGGCAACTCGTGAATCAGTCCTCAGGGTTCATACGCCTGCGTGCCGACCGCTTGGCGGGGGGCGCACCCTGTCCGGGATGGCTGCTAAGGCGCCGTCGTGATCTGTAGTTTGAACTCGAATCACCGCACGGCCCTTCTTTTCACACCGGCCCGCCGAATTGCTTATTTGAGCGAACCGAGATATTCCCGGCTGAGTCTTCGGACATCTCCGGCCGAAGTGCACGCCAATGCTTCCTGTGCCAGTCGCCGTGCTTCACCACTGTCAACTCGCAGCAAGAGACTCTTAATTCTCGGGATCCCCGCTGCGTTCAGGCTGAGCTCGTCGACCCCCAAACCTACGAGGATCGGCAGCGCCTCCTCATCTCCGGCGAGTTCTCCGCACACGCTTACGTAACGGTCGTGCCGAGCGGCGGCCGCAACCACCATCACGATCATTCCGAGCACCGCCGGATGCAGCGGGTCGGCGAAGCGTGCGAGCGCTTGATTTCCGCGTTCTGCGGCCATACTGTACTGTGTGAGATCGTTGGTCCCAATGCTGAAGAAATCAACCTCGCGGGCAAGCACCTCGCTCTGCATTACGGCCGCCGGCGTTTCCACCATCATCCCGGTCTCGATCGGCCAGCGATGCGGAATCCCTTCCCGGTCAAGCTCCTCGTGAGCCTGCTCGAGCATACGTTGCGCACTCGAGAAATCCTCGAGGTCGGCGATCATAGGAAACATCACGCGGTAGTTCGCACCCGCAGCCGCCCGAAGGATCGCCCGCAACTGCGTAGTGAACAGCTCGGGATGCTGAAACGACAGGCGAATCGCGCGTACACCCAAAAACGGATTGGCCTCGCGGGGTAACTCCAGGTAGGGGATCTGCTTGTCGCCACCTATATCGAGTGTGCGCACAACGATAGGGCGATCACCGAGTAGCTTTCCGATCTGACGCAACTTTCTAAGCTGTTGCTCCTCATTCGGAGCTTCAGTTGACTCGAGAAAAAGGAACTCGGTTCGCAGTAGGCCGATAGCCTCGGCCCCGTTCGGTAGCGCCGTTCTCGCATCCTCTACAGAACCGATATTCGCCGCCACTTCGATACGCACGCCGTCTGCGGTAACCGCATCGGCCTGCCCTGCCGCACGCAGTTGCTCGCGCTCCGACAGCCATGCTTCGCGTCGAGCCGTAAGGTCCTGACGGACATCTTCGGGCGGGTCAATCCAGTAGACTCCCCGATACCCGTCGAACCCCACTAAGGTTTCTCGCGGGAGGCGGAGCAGTTCGCAGCGAACGCCGGCCAGCGCCGGAATTCCCAGCGAGCGCGCAATGATGGCCGCGTGCGATGCTGGACCACCGGTGACAGTTAGAATGCCCGCGACCGAGTTCATATCCAGGGACGCGGTTTCGGTCGGCGTTAACTCCTCAACCACAAGCACACTGCCGGGAGGCACAGACAGATGTGCAACCGCCGATTCCCCTAGCAGGCGCATCAGAACTTGACGCCCCACGTCCTTCACGTCGCCCGCGCGCTGCCGCATATACTCGTCGTCCAGCCCGCGATACAAGGCGGCGGTTTCTGCGATCGCCGCTTGCCACGCGTACGCTGCGGTATATCCCGAGCACTGCACACCTTCGCGAACGCGCTGCAGCACATCGGGGTCCTCCAGAATCAACAGATGAGCGTCAAAGATCGACGCTTCGTAGGCGCTTGTCTGCGCCTGCATACGCCGCATGCGCTCGTTGATCTCGCGTCGCACCAGCGCGATCGCATTGTTCAGTTGGGCAAGCTCAGCGCCGGGATCGCTCGCAGCCTCCGAGGGCGCCTCAGGAGTTACCGGTTGAGGCCGGTACAAGGGTCCAAGCGCAACACCCTCGGACAGCGTGACCGCCGGCACTCCGCCCGGCACGCTCTCGCGTCCGGCCGGCCCCTTTGCCCTCGCGGGTTTCTCTTGCGCGCCCGGTACCTCATCGGCTCCCGGCGCTGCGGGTTCGCCGAAGCAAGTCTCAGCGAGCTTGCGAAGCGCGGCTACCACGCGTTCTGCATCGGCGCCGTAGGCTTCGACCCGAACCACGTCATCGCGGCGCACGCCTAAGGTTGCAACCCGGTTCACACTTGAAGCGTCAACCGGCCCGCGCGAACGCGTAGCGTTACTGATACGAACCTCGGCGTCGAACTCGCCTACGGTTCGCACGAAGAGCGCGGCCGGGCGGGCGTGCAGGCCGTGCTCAGTTGTGATCTGCAGCTCCGCCTCCTCCCGGGAACCTGTACCGGCCGCCGGCCACCGCTCCTCTGTCTTAGCGGCCTCTGCGTGGAGATCGGTCGCGGTAACCGCGGTCGGTTCGTCACCGAGCTGTTCTTGCTTTGCCAGCAGCGCTCCGCGCGCCTCACGGCTTACCGTGTCGAGATCGCTTCCAAACCCGGCCTGCACGCAGGCCGAAATCGCCCCCTCCACCAGTGGCGCCGAACAAAACCGCACCTTATCCGCCAGTTGGGGATCGAGCAGTTCTAGCGCCATCTCGGAGCTCAAGACCGCGCTGCCGAGGTCCATCAGTACGAGCACGCCGTCTTCACTAAAGACTGAGGAAATAGCCTCGGAGATCTGCACCGCGTCGGTTCCGAACTCGGAGCGATCTGCGCCTACCCCGCCGGCCGAAGCTATCGGCACAGATTGGTTGCCGGCTTGCCGAGCTAACTCAAGCACGGCTTCAGCGAGGTCACGAGAGTGTGAAACAACAACAAGTCCAACCACAGGTGCCTAACGCTTTCAATCGGTCTAAACGCGACACAGGGGAGAGCCCGGAGCTCGCCCCTGCGCGTTCACCGCGCCTGCGTTCCTCCTACCACCACAGGGCTACAGGCCCCAACGCAAGCAGGGAGTGAATACCGGGGCATCCCAGAGCCTCAGCAACTCATCGTCTGCACGCACTAAGGTGATCGAAAACCCTGCCATCTCAAGCGAGGTGATATAGTTACCGACGAGGTTCCGCTCGAGCGCAATGCCCTTCTTCTTGCAGATCTCGGCAAACTCATTGTACAGCAGGTACAGCTCGATCAGGGGCGTCCCGCCCATACCGTTGACCATGGCAATCGTTTTGTCGCCGTTGTTGAAGGGCAGGTCCGACAACACCGCTTCGGCCATCATCTCGGTGATCTCTTTCGCGCTCTTGAGTTTCATGCGCTCACGACCAGGCTCACCGTGAATGCCGATACCGATCTCCATCTCGTCGTCACCGATCTCGAACGTCGGCTTGCCGGCAGAGGGCACGGTACAGGAGGTGAGCGCCATCCCCATTGAGCGACCGTTTTCCTTAGCTCTGCGGCAAACGTCAGTGACCTTCTGCAAGTCGTATCCTGCCTCGGCTGCCGCACCGCACAGCTTTTCTGCGATAACGGTGGTACCTACACCGCGACGACCGGCGGTGTAAAGGCTGTCCTTTACGGCAACATCGTCGTCGATGACGACCGCCTCAACCTTAACGTCTTCTTCGGCGGCCGCAACTTCCGCAGCCATCTCGAAGTTCATAACGTCGCCGGTGTAGTTCTTGACGATATGCAGCACACCGGCGGCGCCGTCGATCGCTTTCGTCGCCGCTTCCATCTGGTCGGGTGTGGGCGAGGAGAACACCGATCCCGGACAGGCGGCGTCAAGCATTCCTTTGCCGACAAATCCTCCATGCATCGGCTCATGACCGCTACCGCCCCCAGACAGCACTCCGACCTTTCCCTTTACCGGAGCGTCGCCGCGAACCACGAAATTGGGATCGAAATGAACCTTGATCAGGTCCCCGTGAGCAGTCGCCAATCCTCGTAACGACTCTTTGACTACATCATCAGGATTGTTGATGAGTTTCTTCATAACATCCCTCCTTGCCCATACGCGTGCTTTGAATTGTCCCCGGCCTCAACCGCCCATTCTCAAGTTGCAGCTGACGCTGTGTCAAATGGTAACCGCACAGCTTCGCGCTTTCACCGAATACTACTGTTCGGCGGCACGTAATAGATCGAGGAGTGTACGGTGTTCACGCCTTCTACTCTCCGAGCCGACTGCTCGACGATTGCAACATCCTCTTCAGCACTCACCATCCCCCGCAGATTAACCGTTCCATTCTCGGCCGTTACGGTGAGGTTTTGGACAGGCAACCCGTCAATGTAGATAATTCGCGTGATGACCTGCATCTCAAGAAACAGATTGGCGAGCTTCCGTTCCGTCTCACGAACGTATTCAGGACGCTGTAGTGCAGCGAGCGCATGGCAGATCAAATCAACCGCCGCCTCCTCATTAAGATACTCAGTGCTCAAAACGAGGTCGTACAGCTCGGTATTAGTCCAGCTCTCGCTGAAGAAGAAGCGATGGAACCCGGCGCGCTCGCGATCACTGTGATGCACCATATGCTCGGCTTCCTGATAGGTGCGCCCGAACTGCCGCGCTACCAGCTCCACCCGCAGGTCGAACGGCGCGGTCACGCGCAGGTTTAATATGCTCGGGAACCGCGCCAGCAGAACCTGGCTTCCCCGCCCGAGAATCACACAGTCTCCTTCGTAGGCGAAACGCGAAACCGTGTAACTCAGCAAATGCAGATACCGGTCCCGATCACGCGAGAATCGATGCCAGAACCCTGGACTCTTCTCGTCGTACTTTTCGAAGCTGCTGTCCGGAACTCCGTCCTCGCGTAGCACCCGCTCAATCTCAGCTTTGTTTACGAATCGATACGACAACTTCTCCGCCAACAGTTCCGCGATCTTGTCGCCGCGGCTCCCCAACTCCCGCGATAAGGTAACCACGCCCATAGCATCCTCCTATCACCATCAGTATACACCCGTTACGCGCAGCGCGATAGCGCTCAACTCGCAAACCGGCGGTTCCGCAGACGGCTGCCACGTCCAGATAACTATGAAGAACAGCCAAGCGCCATCATTTCGCTTGACGTCCGGCCGGAGCAGGTACAGACTACGATAGGGTGCCGGGCGAAGATTTCAAACGGGGTCCCGGCGCAAAAACGAATCGATGGAGGGAGTCATGAGTTCAACGAATTCTCCGGGCACAGGTGGGATGTTCGACTGGTACTTCAAAACGAATCTACTGATGCGCATCCTGATCGGGTTGATAGCTGGAGCCGTGGTCGGGTTGATTGTCGGACCTCCAATCCAGGTCATTCAACCGCTGGGGAGCCTGTTCGTCCGCTTGCTGCAGATGATCGTGGTTCCGGTGATCTTCTTTACCCTGGTCGTAGGTGCTGCGAGTGTGAGCCCGGCGCGGTTGGGTCGCATCGGCGTGAAAACAGTGCTGTTCTATTTGGTAACCTCGGCAGTAGCGATTCTCCTGGGCCTCATTGTGGGTAACGTGCTCCGCGTTGGAACAGGTGTGGACATTGCCGTTGTTGAGGAAGGCAGAGCACTGGAAGTGGAAGCGCCGTCGCTGGTTGAAACGCTGCTTCAGATTGTTCCAACTAATCCGTTTCAAGCGTTCACCGAAGGCGCTGTGCTTCAAATCATCTTCTTCGCGATCGTGTTCGGCATCAGCCTTTCCTACCTTCAGATCAGCGACACTGAGCGGCTGAAATCTGCAGCCGACATCCTATTTCGGTTTTTCGACGGCGGCGCCGAAATCATGTTCAAGATCGTACGCGGAGTGCTGCAGTACGCGCCGATTGGTGTTTTTGCGCTGATTGCGGTTGTATTTGGAACCCAAGGAGCTGAGGTCGTCGGTCCGCTGGCACTCGTAACCTTCGCTGTCTATCTCGCGCTAGTGCTGCACCTGCTCATCGTATACGGGGGAATCCTCAGGATCTATGGGTTCGGCCTGCCGAAGTTCATCCGTCGCGGCCGCGAGGCGATGGTCACCGCGTTCGTCAGCCGCTCGTCGGGCGGAACGCTGCCGGTGACGATGCGCAACGTTTCGGAGGGCATGGGCGTCGGTCGGCCGACATATTCGTTCAGCCTGCCCTTGGGCGCCACAATCAACATGGATGGTACGGCTATCTACATGGCGGTGTGCGTATTGTTTATCGCAAACGCAATCGGCATGCCTCTTACCATCGCTCAGCAGATGATGGTGGTCATCACGGCTGTGCTCGCGTCCATCGGCACCGCCGGGGTTCCGGGAGCGGGTGCTATTATGCTCCTCATGGTACTCAGTGCGGTCGGACTACCGGTAACCGAGGGTACTCCCCAGGCTCTGGCGTACGCGATGATTCTCGGTATCGACGCCATCCTCGACATGGGACGTACCGGACTAAACGTAACGGGTGATATGGCTGTAACCAACTGCGTCGCAAAAAGTGAGAATGATGTAGATCTGTCATACTGGAAGGACTAAAGCACGCCGGACACGGTGTTATCACCCCCATCGGCGCCCTCTATACAACCGTTTGCGAGCGCCGATGGGGGGCCGGTTTATGGGTAAGCATGCAAGCGCAACCTTATCGCGAATCAAATCAGCGCCCGGCTCGAGGCGGCAAGCACCCGGTTGTACTGATTGCAGATGATGACCGCATCAACCTCATGGTCGCCAAGAAAATGCTACTG
Source organism: Spirochaetaceae bacterium (assembly GCA_003556605.1). Taxonomy (GTDB): domain Bacteria; phylum Spirochaetota; class Spirochaetia; order DSM-27196; family SLAA01; genus B1Sed10-166. The sequence continues at coordinate 26,181 of PWQX01000116.1, read as the reverse complement.
AAGATCCTGCCGGACGCTGAGATCCTAGAGGCTCCCGACGGGGAGAACGCGATTGCCTTGTATCGCCGGTATCAGCCGGAGCTCATCCTCATGGACCTGCAAATGCCGAACACCGATGGGTACACAGCAACACAGGTGATTCTCGAACACGCGTACACCACCGGACGCACGCCCGCAATAATCGCACTGACCGCCGGCTCCATCGAAGGCGAGCGTGAACGCTGCCTCGCCTCCGGAATGTCAGATTTCCTTAGTAAGCCCCTTGCTCAGGCGAACCTTCGAGAGGTTGTGGAGACGGTGCTGAAGCCGGCACAGTGAAGACGAACACACTGCCTTTCGGCTCGTTAGGCTCTACGCGAATGCTACCTCCGTGCGACTCGATCAAGTGTTTGGAGATGGTCAGACCCAATCCAATTCCCCCCGTCGCCCGATTTCTCGAGCGATCTACACGGTAGAAGCGCTCAAACACCTTCACCCTATCGCGGTGCGGAATCCCCTCACCGGTATCACTGACCCGCACCTCGATGAAGCGGCCTTGATTCTCGGCTGCCACCGTTATACGGTTCCCCGCTTCAGTATGGGTCAGCGCATTGACGAGTAGATTGTGCAGTACTTGCGTGATGCGTTGAAAATCCACCCAGATCGGCGGGAGACCGTCGGGTAGAGATAGTTTCATTGTGACCTGCTGAGCTTCCGCGCGCGCTTGAACGCTATTCATGCTGCGCTCAATGAGCACTGCAAGATCCTCGGATTGACGATTGAGTTGGAGTGTTCCGGCCTCAGCCATCGCAAGCTCCTGAAGATCATCCACCAGCCGCGAGAGCAGGCCTACGTCTTCCTCAACCGACGATAAAGCGTCCTGCGGGTCTACGATGCCGTCTCTCAGCGCTTCCAAATACCCGCTGATGTTTGACAACGGTGTGCGCAGCTCATGCGCGGTGTCCGCGACAAGATCACGGCGCAGCTCCGCCGAGCGCTCGAGATCGCAGATCATAGCGTTGAACGACTCCGCGAGCTGTCCCAGCTCGCCGTGATCCGGAACCGAAACACGCACCGACAAGTCGCCGCCGCCGGCCTTGCGCGCCGACTCCACCAACTGCTGAACGGGAGCAGATATCGCGCGCGACAGTATCACGGTCAGCACCAGCGCGACCGCAAGCGCGAGTAAAGCCCCCAAGGCCAGATATACTCCAAGCGAATCGCGCAATGCCCGCGCGAACGCCTCGTCGATGCCCGACTCGGCACTAACATACAACACACCGATAATCCTTTCCGGTTCTTGGCCACCATCACGCAAAGAAACCTCAGTCCAGTCCTCGGTGAAAGGCTGCCCGAACAGGAGGCTGCGCGAGTCGGCGATCACAGTGCCGTCTTCCTGCGCGAGCACCACCCACTGACCGTAGAGCACACCCATTTCTTCGATAAACGGCTGAACGCCGCTCCAGCTACCACGCGCTGAGTAGTAGCCGAGTAACCAGTGCTGCATACGCGCGAGCTGTAGTCTGCCGGTACGCTGCGCGTACGCGTCGATCTGTTGCTCGGCTGCGGGAAGCACGAACAGCATAATGGTCGCCATCGCGACGACGATTACCAAGAGAAACGCGGCCAACAGTCGAAACTGTATTCGGTGAATCATCGCGCACCCACCGTAAAAGTGTAGCCAACGCCGTAAACCGTCTTGACGAACCGCGGTCGCGACGGGTCCGCCTCTATCTTGCGCCGGAGGTTGAGAATATGCACATCGATCGTGCGGTCGAGGCCGTCGTAATCGTAGCCGAACGCGCGCTCCAACAACTGTTCGCGGGTAAGCACACGCTCGGGCTCTTTCATCAACAGCGCCAAGAGCCGAAACTCTACCGGAGTAATATGTACCTCCTTACCGTCCACCAACAGCTTATGGCGCTCTAGATCCAGAGTAAGCGGCCCGTGCGACAAGACACCCGGGCCGCGCAGCGCCATTTCCAACGGAAGTCTTCTGAAGACCGCGCGCACGCGTGCGGCAAGCTCCCGCGGACTAAACGGCTTGATGACATAGTCATCGGCGCCGCCTTCGAGCCCGATAAGCTTGTCTTCCTCAGTGGTACGCGCAGTGAGCATCACGACCAGCACATCAGACTCAGCTCTCAGCCTGCGACATACCTCTATACCGTCGATTTCCGGAAGCATGAGATCAAGGACGATCAAGTCCGGGTCAAACTCCCGTGCCAATTCAAGTGCATCGCGGCCGTTGTAGGCGGTGCGCACAAGGTATCCGTCGCGCTCGAGATACAAACAGACCAGCCGAACGGTCTTGGGATCATCGTCTACGACCAGAACTCGCTTGCGATTCATATCGGTGTTCTTCGTCGTTATTGTACACCGGATTCCGCTTTCGGTGGATTACCGCAGCGCATCTTAATAAGAAGTTAAGATTCGGGCGGTAACCTACTATCGTAAAGATGGTCAGCACGCACCAGCTGCCGGACGGTAGCCGCGCGCGACCCTGTTATTGTAGGAGGCTTTCTTGTGAAGAAGCTAACGGTCCTGTTCGGTATAGCGGCGCTGTTGTCCGCGGCAGCTCTTGTTTTCGTAGCCTGTGGCGGCCCATCAGCTGCCGCCCAACTGCGGTTGGAAATAACCGCTCCTTCGGGTCGAACCGTTACGGTAAGCGTGCCGACTCAAATGATAAGCGGTATTGTCTCAGATGCGGCCGGAGTTGTTACGGTAAACGACGTGCAAGTCGCAGTAAACGAAGACGGGTCTTTCAGCCACGATGTTGAACTCGCCTACGGCACAAATCGAATTGTGGTTGCTGCAACGATCGAAGGGCGTGACCGTCCGATTACCCGCACAATCAACGTCAACCGCACCCTCAACCTTACCCTACTGTCTCCCGAGGGCATAGAAATTGATGCCGATACCCCGGTGGTGACTGGAGAGAACACGATCATTATCAGCGGTCGTGTCTCAGACCCGCAAGCCCGGGTACTGGTCACCGGCGATGAGGTCGCCGTAGATGAGGACGGTAACTTCTCGAGCTTGGTTGACCTGTACTACACCTTGACGACCTTGAACGTCACCGCGATGATCGATGCCGTGGAGACCCCGCTGACCACGCTTGTTACGGTCCACCGCACGCCGTAATCCGAGCAGTTAAAGCCTAACCTCGAACTCACCGTCCGTCGGGCGCGCTCGCGTCCCGACGGACCCGTTGTGCTCAAGCTGACCGGCTCGGCCATGGCGACACGCGGGCGACACGCGGAAGTTGCAATTTGCGCCCGCAGAATTCTGCCGAAGCACGTTGTATGCACTTGCCCTGTACGGTCATGCCGGTATAATAGAAAAGAGAATGGGAGGTAGCATCAATGGCTTTCTTTCGCTTGTCGGAACAGAGCGCAATACGCATGTTTGACACCTTGATGAGACGCAACTTGGCGCGGGGAGGCAAGCTCATGATGATTGAAGTGGAGATCCCGAGCGGCGAGTCAGCCCCTGCGCATTCTCACCCGCACGAGCAGGTCAGTTATTTGTTGGCCGGTCGCGCCGAAGCGCGCGTCGGTAGCGAGACCTATACACTGCAACCCGGCGACAGCATGTACGTTGCCCCCGGCACCGAGCACGAGGTGCGGGCCCTCGAAGACTGCCGAGTCTTGGACGTATTTACGCCTCAGCGCGAGGATTTTCTGCGCTAACCATGCAACTACACGGAAGGAGCCTCATCGCGGGGCAAAGGGCCTCGGCCTCCGCGGCACAACGCCTGCAGTTTCACGCAATCAACCCCGCCGAGGGTGTACGTCTGGAACCGGCGTTTTATGAGGCAACTGCGGGTGATATTGAGCAAGCAGTTGATGCCGCTGCCCAAGCACAGGACAACCTGGTAACTGTAACGCCGCAGGTGCGCGGGCGCTTTCTGCGCGAGATCGCATGGGCGATAGAGTCGCTCGGCGAAGAGCTGATTCAGCGCTGCCGGGCTGAAACCGGCTTACCCGAGGCGCGCCTTGCCGGTGAGCGAAAGCGAACCGTAAACCAGCTTGTGATGTTTGCAGAGCTCGTTGAGGAAGGCTCGTGGGTTGACGCGCGTATTGATCTCGGCCGGCCGCAGCGTTCGCCGGTTCCAAAGCCCGATCTCCGGCGAATGCTGATGCCGATCGGACCGATAGCCGTATTCGGCGCCTCCAACTTCCCTCTGGCTTTCTCGGTGGCAGGTGGCGACACCGCAAGCGCTCTGGCAGCGGGTAATCCGGTAATTGTCAAGGCGCATCCGTGCCATCCGGGCACCTCGGAGCTCGTTGGGGAAGCTATCCGACACGCCGCGGCACAGGCGGCGCTTCCGCCCGGCGTATTCAGCTTATTGCAGGGCGCCGGTACGCACGTCGGCACCGGTCTAGTCACCCACCCGGGACTTCGCGCGGTGGGTTTTACCGGCTCGCAGCGCGCCGGCCTCGCCTTGTACACCGCCGCCGCGGCACGCCCTACCCCAATCCCGGTGTACGCCGAGATGGGCAGCACAAACCCGCTGTTCATATTGCCCGGAGCGCTGCAATCCTCTTCTGCTGAGCTCGCTGCCGGCTTAGCGGAGTCGGCTACGCTTGGAGTTGGGCAGTTCTGCACGCAACCGGGAGTTGTTTTTGTTTTGAAATGCCCGGAGCGCGAGCCATGGATTGAAAAAGCCGGCGCCGCCATTCAGTCACGCCCATGGGGAGTTATGCTGTCCGCGCAGATCGCTGAAGCGTATGAGACTGCCGTTTCGCAATTAGAGGAGATAGACGGTGTCAACCGGGTCAGCACCGCTGGGCACTCACCGAGCGCTCCCGAACACCGCGAGAGCGATGGCGCCGAGACCACAGCTGCGGTCACCGGCAGACCGCGCGCGTACGTAACAGATTTCAAGACCTACGTGAGCGCACCCGCGCTGCAGGCTGAGGTCTTTGGTCCGTCCACCGTGTTTGTGCGCGTCGAGAACGCACATGAAATGCTTGCTGCAGCCCGCAGCGTTGAGGGGCAGCTCACCGCGACCATTCACGCAAGCACCGACGAGCTTCGCGAACAGCACGCGCTGCGCATTGCGCTCGAGCGCTCTGCCGGACGCGTGGTTTACAACGGATTCCCGACCGGAGTAGAAGTCTGCCCGTCGATGCAGCACGGAGGGCCCTACCCCGCCGCGACGTATTCGCAGTTCACCTCTGTGGGAAGCGCGGCAATCCTGCGGTTCGCGCGTCCGGTGTGCTTCCAGAACGCACCCGAGCAGGTTCTCCCGCCGGCGCTGCAGAACGCTAACCCCCGCAATCTGCTTCGGCTGATCGACGGGAACCCAACGCGCACGGCCGTGACTGCGGCGGATCCATAGCATAGAAAACGGCCGGAAATGAGCCGAATCAACCGGCACCGGTAGCCGGCAAACCAGACAAGGTGGAAAGTATGCAGAATTTACTGAACGACATCGACAATGTATTGCTGATGGGACCAGGCCCTTCCTGTGTTCCTCCCGAGGTGTACCAAGCGTTGAGCAAACCCACGCTAGGGCATCTTGACCCTTACTTCATCTCGATCATGGACGGCATTAAAGAGAAGCTGCGCGTGCTGTTGAACACCCGGAATGAATTGACCATTCCGTTGTCCGGAACCGGCTCCGCCGGCATGGAAGCGTGTTTCGTCAATCTGGTCGAACCGGGTGACAAGGTATTGGTGCTGGTCAACGGCGTGTTCGCTACCCGCATGGTCGACGTTGCACAACGTCTCGGCGCCGAAGTCGACGCGCTTGAGTTTCAGTGGGGAACTCCGGTTATCCCGCAGCAGGTAGCCGAGCAGTTGAAGAACAACAGCTATGCGATCGTCGCCGTAGTACACGCCGAGACCTCGACCGGGGTACGCAACCCGGTGGAAGAGATTGGTGCCCTCTTGAAAGGCTCCGACACGCTGTTCTTAGTGGACACCGTGACCTCGCTCGGTGGAATCGATGTGCGCGCCGACGACTGGGGAATCGACGCGCTGTACAGCGGCTCCCAGAAGTGTCTCTCGTGCCCTCCGGGACTTGCACCTGCCACGTTTTCCAATCGGGCGTTCGATAAGATCAAAAACCGTGCGACGAAGGTTCCGAACTGGTATCTTGATATCAGCTTGATCGCCGGCTACTGGGAGGGCAGCAAACGCGCTTACCACCACACCGCGCCGATCAACATGTTGTACGGTCTGTATCAGGCCTTGGTGCTGATTGAGCAAGAAGGCAAAGACGCCGCGTTCGCACGGCATGCGCAGATGCACGCGAAGCTGGTCCAGGGGCTCGAGGAACTCGGCGTTGAGATGTTGGTCGACAAGCCGTATAGGCTGCCGATGCTCAACTCAATCCATATCCCGAGTGCGGTCTCGGACGAAGCGGCCTCACGGGCACGCCTGCGATCAGAGTTCAAGATCGAGATCGGGGCCGGGCTCGGTCCGCTTGCCGGCAAGATTTGGCGGCTGGGGTTGATGGGATACACAGCCAGAGAAGAGAATATCCGACGGCTGCTCAATGCACTGAAGGTGATTCTCGAATAGCTTTCAGCCGAACCACGCCGGCACCTGTCGGCCGGCTGAGCGCAGGCGGCGATTGTGCTCGCGATAGCCGGCGTCATAGCGCTCGAGTAGGCGCCAAAACGCGCGGCTATGATTGAGGTACACTGTGTGACACAGTTCGTGCAGAATGACGTGGCGCACAAGCTCCGGCGCCAGGAACAACAGCTTCGCGTTTAGCGTTATAGTCCCACGTCTGGAGCAGCTTGCCCAGCGGGTACGTTGAGACCGCACGCCGACACGGGAGATCGTGAACCGGTGGCGCCCGGCGAGCTCCCACACCCATGGCGCCAGCTCGGTCTTCGCACGCCGCATGAGCCCGCGCTTGATCGCCGCTTGCACCTCCGTCACCTGATCTACCGGGCCGGATACGACCAAACAGTCGCCCGCCCGGTCACGGGCGCTCACCCGCTTCGAACCGGTCTTGCGATACACAACGGTAAGCTCACGGCCAAGCGCGGGCAGCACAATTTGGGCCGGCATAGTCGCTCGGTGTCCGGGCTGCAGCACTTGTTCTGCACGCAAGCGCTCTGCCGTGCGCCGCACCCACCCGATTTTGCGTCCCACGATCGCCGGAATGCGCTTACGGTTGAAGCCGCGCGGGACAACCACCACCAAGCCCTCATCGGCTGAGAGGCGAAGTCTGACGTGCTTGGCGCGAGCGTTCTCCTTGACCGTGTACGAAACAGTTTCGGCCGTTTTTCCTCGCTCCGGTGTCATATCGGTTTTCGGCATCGCTGCAACGATAGCACGTACAGCGCGCGTAGAGAAGCGGTCCGCAGTGAAACCGACCCAATCCCGAAACGCGTCTAATGCCTTTCGGAGTGCGCCGATCATAGGTACAATGCGCACGGTAACACGAAACCGAATGGCAACCCCGAGGAGTTCAATATGTTCATGGATTTGCTGAAGCGCCGCCGAAGCATCCGCAAGTACACCCCAGAACCCGTGCAGCCCGAGCTCATTCAAACCCTCGTTAAAGCGGCACTACTGTCTCCGTCTTCACGTAGCATCAACCCGTGGGAGTTCGTGATTGTACGCGACCCCAAGGTCTTGCAACAGCTGTCGGAATCAAAACAGGGAGCCGGATTTCTCGCAGGTGCCGCGCTTGCAATCGTCGTCATTGCAGACACGCGTAAGTCGGACGTCTGGGTTGAAGACTGCTCCATCGCCGCTTCGAACATCCTGCTCGCGGCGGCCGATCTGGGCTTGGGTGCCTGCTGGGCGCAGATTCGTAAACGCATGCACGCCGAAGGCCGCTCAGCCGAAGATTACGTCCGCAGTTTGCTCACAATCCCCGAGTATATGGGGGTTGAAGCGATCATCGGGGCCGGTTATCCGGCTGAGCAGCGCCCACCGCTAAGTGAGAACGGGCTCCAGACTAATAAGGTGCATTACGACCGCTACTAAAGGCTGCCGGTGACATCGGAACTGAACTCAAAGCTGATCTCCGGGTTATCGCTTATCGTAGCCTGTAAGAGCCAGTCGGAGCGCGCCAGATACACCGGTTGTTCTTCGCGGTCATAGACGATTTGCTGCGGGCGCAACCGTATGAATCGCTCAAGCGCATCGCGGTCGGACGACTGCAGCCAGCAGCCCTTCTCGTACGGCAGAAGTTGGAATCGGCACTCCACACCATACTCTTCACGCAGGCGGTACTGAATCACTTCAAACTGCAGCTCGCCGACCGTCCCGAGAATCAATCGGTTACTTCTGTTCAGGCTAAACAGTTGCAGCAATCCTTCCTCGGTCAGCTGTGTGACCCCTTTGTGAAACTGTTTGGAGCGCATCGGGGCTGCGTTTACCACTTCGCGGAATATAGTGGGTGAGAAGCGGGGGACGCCACGGTACGTGAAGGCCTCGGACTCGGTAAGCGTGTCGCCGATGCTCAAGTCACCACGATCGTACAATCCGACCACGTCACCGGGATAAGCGCTGTCGATCATGCGTTTCTTCTCTGCCATGAAGCTGTAGGGGGTGGTAAACCGCAGCTTGCGATCGTGCCGAACGTGATAGATCTGCTTGAACCGATCAAAGCGTCCCGAGCACACCCGCAGAAACGCGATTCGGTCGCGATGCCGTGGGTCGAGATTGGCGTGAATCTTGAACACGAACCCGCTGAAGCGGTCCTCCTCGGGCCGTACTTCCCGCATATTCGTGGCCCGCGGGCCGGGCGCAGGTGCAATCCGTACGAAGGAATCGAGCAGCTCACGGACGCCGAAGTTGTTGAGCGCACTGCCGAAGAACACCGGGGCGAGCTTTCCGGCGGTATACGCTTCGAGATCGAAGGGTTGATACACGCCTTCAATCAGCTTTACATCCTCGCGCAGCCGCTCTGCGTCGCTTCCGAGCTCAGTGTCCAGTCTGGAATCGTTGAACCCTTGCACCGGGCTTCGTTGCTGCTCAACGCGCCCGGCGCCGGGACGGAAAAGATAGAGATTGTGATCGTACAAGTTATAGACACCCTTGAACCTACGACCGGAAGCGATCGGCCAGGTCATGGGGCGCACCGTAATCGACAGCTTGTCTTCAAGCTCGTCAAGCAGCTCCACCGGCGGCCGGCCCTCGCGGTCGAGCTTGTTAACGAACACGATAACCGGCGTATTGCGCATTCGGCAGACCTGCATGAGCCTCTCGGTCTGCTCCTCAACACCTTTCACCGAGTCAATCACCAGTACTACGCTGTCGACCGCGCTGAGAGTCCGGTAGGTGTCCTCGGCGAAGTCCTTATGTCCCGGCGTGTCGAGAATGCTGATCAGGAGCCCCGCATACTCGAAGCTCATAACCGCGGTCGCTACCGAAATGCCGCGCTGTTTCTCGATCTCCATGAAATCCGAGGTCGTAGTCTTGGTGATTTTGTTTGATTTCACCGCACCGGCGGTGTGTATGCCGCCGCCGTACAACAATAGCTTCTCAGTAAGAGTCGTCTTACCCGCATCGGGGTGACTGATCACGGCGAAGGTTCGCCGCCGTTCAATTTCGCGCTGTAAACTCATATGCTCACACGGCGTTGTCCGCAGACACGCTTTGATCTTGGTTCATACTACTTCACTGCGCCGGCACTTTCCCCCCGCGAACTGTGCAGGCAAACGACAGAAAAGAAATCAAGGCGATGGGCAATTATCAGGTTACCGTCAGGCCCTCGGCTTGCATCAACGCCGCCCCATACTCGATCGAGACGACTTGTGACATCCCGGTTACGATCTGCACGTCGTCGTGGTGCTCGTCTCTGCGCAGTTCAGTGGGGTCGAACCGCCCGAGAATCAAGCCGATCACGCGCTCGTCCTGTACACAAACCAACAGTCCCCCGACGTCGCCCTCGTGCACACGCTGGTCGATCAACATAAGCTTAGTGCCGTTCGGCGTTTGTATACGAGCGGAGATCACCGTCGAGCGCCCAATCGCATTGTGGATTCGGTAATGCGCGAACGAGAATCCCAGCGCCATCGCGCTGCTTCCGTCAAAGTACATCTCGGGGTTACCGATGATCCGGTCCGGCACCTCTACTTGCAGTTGCGGGTCAAAGCGCAGAAGTGCTATGCCGTGTTCCCGGTCCATCTGCACGACAACTACCTTCAGCGGGGCAACCGCCTCGATCGTGATCGGTGCGAACACCTGCGAAAGATCCGCCGGCGCGACGACCAACTCACTGGTCTCCGAACCGTCCGCGATCAGGCTCGCAGCGGTCAGCATGTATCCGTCCCTGTGCACGACAAACGCCGTCCCGAGATACGCCACCTGTTTGCCTTCCCGGCGCATCAGCATCATACAGCTTCCACGAAACTTCCACATTGCAGTCTGAATCATGTCAATCTCACTTCCCAACCCATGCGTCTACGCGGTCACGGTTAGTCCGGATCCAGCGCTGGGCGGAGCCATAAGGATCAACCCCGTCCTGCTGTTCGATCCAAAGCATCAGGCGCGACATGTCTCTAACCTCCCAGAAGAAGCGATCGAGAACGCCATATAACTCCGGCATCTCGTCGGCTAAGCCTTCGCGTACGATGGTATGTATCGCTTCGGTATCTCCAAAGACATTCTTCGGATCATCCAAGAACGCGAGGTCCCACCGACTGAATACCCAGTGCGGCGTCCACCCGGTGACCACGATCCACTCCTGCCTTTGCACTGCGCTCTTCAAAGCCTCAACCATGCGCTGTTCGTCGGCCTCTACGACTCGGAAATCGTCTTCAAGCCCGTAGACCCCGAGTGCCTCCCGCGCGCGCATCATCACACCGGCTTCCGGATCTATACCCATAATCCGGTTATCAAACCTATCGGCGTACTGACCAAGCTCTTCGATAGAGGTCACCGGAATATAGGGCCGCACCCGCCGGCCGGTCTCACCGGTCTGGCGCCCTACGCTCACCCGCGGTATCACCAACCCGGTTCGTACTCCCTCAACGTGGGGGCCGAGGTCCACTACGCGCTCGCCGTACTGCTTGAAATACTCATCGTGGGTCAACGGCAGCCACGCCGACACCGACACATCTGCCTCGCCGCCGGCGATCGCCGCCCACATTCCCTCCGGCTCGCGCGCGATTAACTCAACGCGGTACCCGAGCCGCTCCTGCAATACCGCCCGCAGCAGATTGCTGCTCGCGATCTCGCTCGACCACGGAACGTACACAATGCGCACCGTCTCTTCGCGGCGCTCAGGCGGTTCCTCAACATCCGGTTCAGCCGGAGCACAGAAACTGGCAGTTGCGAGCGTCACGACAACAAGCGCAACAAGACGCATTCGGAACGTCATAAACGCACAGTTCATTGCGCACCTCCGGCCGGACGCTTGGGTTTCCTGCGTCCTAATAGGAATCGCCTCCGTCCGAATGTCCCCGGCGTGGGATAGGTAACGGTCGTCCGCAGCGTTCGCCCGTGTTCATACGGCGGCAGCGCAAAACCCTGCGGCCCGGAATACTCCGCGAGCCCCTTTCTCAGACTGTAACACATGAACAGAAGCACCGCGGCAAACGGCAGTCCGGTCGCGATCGCCGCAGTCTGCAGCGCAACCAGCCCGCCGCCGACCAGCAGCGTAGCTGCAACAACACCCTCGAGAATTGCCCAGAATAGCCGCTGCAGCACCGGCGGGTCGGGATTACCCCCGGCGGTGATGATATCGATCACCATTGACCCCGAGTCGGAAGAAGTCACAAAGAACGTGATGATTACCAACACCGCCAACCCGGAGGTCACCTGAGCCAGCGGGAAGTTTTCAAACAGCAAGAACAACGCCACCGGAATATTGTCCTGCACCGCTTCCGCCATTCCGCCCGCGCCGAGCAACTCGATGTTCAGGGCGCTGTTGCCGAATACCGTGATCCACAGGAATGTGATCAAAGTCGGCACAAACAGTACACCCAGAATGAACTCACGCACCGTGCGCCCGTACGACACACGCGCGATAAACATCCCAACGAACGGTGACCACGCGATCCACCAGCCCCAGTAAAACACCGTCCAGCCGTGCTGCCAGCTCGTGCCCTCGTAGGTCTCGTTCCAAGTTGCCAGCTGCGGCAGGTGCTGCACGTAGTAACCGATATTCTCACCAAACGCGTTCAGGATGAACAAAGTGGGCCCCAGCGCGAGCACGAACAGCAACAGCAGGACCGCCAGAAGCAGGTTGATTTCCGATAGGCGCCGGATACCGGCCTTCAACCCCGCCACAACCGACCAGGTCGCCAACATGGTAATGCCCGCGATCAAGGCCACCTGAATGCCCGGGCTCTGGCCGATATCAAACAGGTGATCGAGCCCGGCGTTTACTTGCTGAACACCCAAACCCAGTGAGGTGGCTACCCCAAACAGGGTGGCGATGGTAGCGAGAATATCAATGAGGTTACCGATTGGTCCGTAGATCCGCTCACCCAGCACCGGATAAAACACCGAGCGGATCGACAGCGGCAAGCCTTTATTGAAACAGAAAAACGCAAGCGACAACCCAACCATTGAGTATACCGCCCAGGGGTGCAAGCCCCAGTGCAGGAAGGTGAGGTCCATCGCAACCCGTGCCGCATCCGCCGTCCCGGGCTCCGCCAGCGGCGATACTACGAAGTGGAACATCGGCTCGGCAACGCCGTAGAATAACAGACCGATCCCCATCCCGGCACTAAACAGCATCGCGAACCACGCACGCATCGTGAACTCGGGAACAGCGTACTCACCCCCAAGTCGAACATCGCCGTAACGGCCGACCAGCAGCGCCAGCACAAATATGAGGATGACGTTCATGGTCAATACCAAGAACCAACCCGCGGTCTCTGCTATGAAGAGCTGTATCTGTTCGAACAGCCCGAGTACATCCTCGTGGTTGATAATGGTAAACAAAACCGTGCCGATGATGAGAGCTGCAGAGATGAAAAAAACGTATGGGTGCACGTCGATGCTGTACCATTTCTGTTCGGCTTCAAGCTCGTCTGTGTTAAGTCTATCAGTCTCGCTCATGATATACGCCTTAATCAACCTTATGCCGTTTCACCTTCTTGGTGGTAGTCATTTCCATCGGTTCACTGAGCATCTGCACACGCTCAATACGTTTATACGGCATGAGGTCGCGGTTTACCTCGGCAACGATCTCGTCGATCCGCGCCTTCATGCGCTCCGCCGAAGCGGCATCGGTTTCCGGACCCTCAACCCCAAAGAACTCATAGTTGGGGTACACAAGCGCCTCAATACCCTCGGTGCGCATCCGTTCGTCCTTGAGGTACCCACGCACCATAATCTGCTCCAGCTCGTCGTAGAGCTGAAAGTGATCTTCAATCTCCTCCGGGAAAACGTTCTTACCGCCCTCGGTTACGATCATTGATTTCTTGCGACCCGTCAGGTAAAGGTAATTCTCATCGTCAAGGTAGCCGACGTCACCCGTCCGCAGCCAGCCGTCTTCGGTAAAGGCCTCCGCTGTCGCGCGCTCGTTCTTGTAGTACCCCTGCATGACCATCGGGCCTCTTACGACAATCTCACCGTTACCGCGCTCGTCGGGATCATCGATGCGCATCTGGACACCGACGAGAACTTGACCAACCGACTGTTCTTTATAGTGATCCACCGGATTGAGCGTAAGAATCGGTGAGGTCTCGGTCAAGCCGTAGCCCTGTACGAAATCAACTCCCAACTGGTTGAACGCCTTGAAGGTCGTGCTGGGCAGCGGCCCGCCACCGCAGATGCAGATGCGGTTGGTGTCCAGTGAGAGCTTGCCCCGTATTCCGCGAAACAGGACCTTGCCGGGGTTCATACCAAGCATTTTCTTGGTTGCACCCGATAGCGCCATGAGCCCGCGTATCACCCCGTACACCACTATGCCCTTCTCGCGGACGCCGCGCATGAGGCCCTTGAGCATTTTATTGAACAGCATCGGGATCGCAAGAAACATCGTCACCCGGCCCTGTTTTAGATCTTTCAAGATTTGATTGACGACCAATTTCTTGGCGAAAACCACTTCACAGCCGATTGAAATCGCTTCAATGAACACCGCCAGCATGCAGTACGAATGGTGCAGCGGCAGCAACGCGTAAAACACGTCGTCCACCAAGATGTTCATCTTCTCTTGAGCGAGGAAACAGTCACTCACAAGATTGCGGTGCGTCAGCATTACGCCCTTTTGGTTGCCCGTGGTACCCGAGGTAAACAAGATCGCGGCGAGGTCGTGCTCCTGCGTCTGAGAAAAGCCCGGGAGGTCTTCGTTCGTCTTTTCAGTCGGACTATCGGCTGCGGTATCAGCCTTGCCGGCAGCAGCGATCTCCATGATGTAGTTCGGGCTCGCTTTTGCAAGCGAGATTCGATCACGCAGTTTAAGCTTGTTCTTGGGATCGATTTCGTCGAACTTCTCTTCGTCGACAAAAAGCGCGCGCACACCTGCAAACTTCATCAAGGCCTCGATCTCATCGCTCTTCAGTTGGTAATCGAGCGGTACCACCGTCCCACCGGCGAACAGAATCGCCAGATAGGCGACCGTCCACTCTGGTGAGTTCTTGCCCGTCAAGGCAACCAAGTCTCCCGGTTTAATCTTGACCTTAACCAGATGGCGGGCAACGGCGCTAATCGCCCGCCATGCCTCCCGATAGGACAAAAACAGATTGTCGGGTTCGTAGATCGAGAAACAGCGCCGTTCCGGATGCCGCTCCGTAGTAATCCGGAACAGCTGCGGTAAGGTCGGCCACTCCCCGTTGAAATGGGTTCCCCGATACTGGTCAAGAAAACGCCATGGCTCGAGATCGCGTTTCATGATTTCTCCTCGTTTAATGTGCTCAATACACAAGCTTTTTCAGCGATACTTCGACTCTACAGGAGCCATAGCCATCACGCAAGGGCGCAACCGCAGAGCCTTAATGCAGGATACGCAACAATAAGCGTATTACGGTTGCATAAAGTGGCAAGGTGTGAAGCTGCTGCATTGACACCTTCAGCGCACCAGGCGTAATGTGTAGGTATGCCGGGTCAGCGGACGCTAAGCGAGAGCCTTGAGATGTATCTCAAGGCGATTTACATCATCGAACAACGCAAGAGGGCTGCTCGCGTCACCGATATTGCGCAAGAACTCGGGGTCATCAACGCTTCAGTCACCGGGGCGTTACGAACCTTGTCGAAAAAGGGCCTGATCAACTACGCTCCGTACGACCTTATCACGCTTACCGACGAGGGCCGCGGTGTGGCCGAACACATCATGGGGAAGTACCGCGCGCTCAAAGACTTCTTTGTAAAGGTGCTCGGGGTCGAGAAAGAAACGGCTGAAGCTGAGGCGTGCCAGATGGAGCATCGCATCTCCGAGATGGTCTTTGACCGGCTTCTGCAGTTCGTTCGCTACTACGAAACTTGCCCGTTCGAGAAAGTCCGCTGGAATGAGAAGCTCGGCTACTTCTGCAGCCACGCCGACCGCGACTGCGATTACTGCGAGCAGAGCTCAAGCGACACCCTTATTGCTTCTGAGTGACCCCGATTTCCTCGCCCGTATCAAAGCGGTCGATCAGACGCTGTAGCTCGGCGATGCGTGCGCGGTTCTCGTCACTATGCTCAGCGACGCTCAGCACCGCAGTGTTTATCTCCGCATGCCCGCGCGACATCTCGCTAATGATTCCCCTGACCTCATCGGATAATCGCCTCAACGAGTCTATGCCGCCGCTAACCCGCCTATTCTCCTCGGTCACGCGTCCCCTGACCTCTTGTAACGCAAACGTTGCGTCTTTGATCTGACTGAGACCGTTCAGTATTTGCGAGCCGCCCGCGCTCTGCTCGTCCATGGCCGCGCGCATCTCCTCACCGCGACGCTCCACCGCTTCCAGCGTACGCAGCATCGCGCTAAACGCTTGTTCGACCTCGCGCGAGGAACCCACCACAGTATCAATCGAGCTCTTGGTGAACTGCAGCACCTCGGCCGTATTCCGCGACTGCTCGTCGGCGGCCTCGGAAAGCCGCCTAATCTCGTCGGCCACAACGGCGAAACCCTTGCCCGCTTCGCCGGCGTGCGCAGCTTCGATAGCCGCGTTCATCGCCAAGAGATTCGTCTGCTCGGCGATCGCCTTCATCGCTTCGTTGGTCTCCAACAGAGCATCGGAGCGTTTACCAATCTCGGCAATCATGACATTGGTGTGCTCGAGCTTCTCCCGGCCGGTGCTGGAAGCCTCCGCGAGCTTCCGCACCTCTTGCGCGTTGCCTTCGAGACTCTTGGCCACCGATCCGATATTAGAGACCATTTCCTCAATCGCGGCCGACGACTGCGTCACCGCGGCGGCTTGCCCGCTAACGCCTTCGTCCAATGCCGAGAGATCGCCGGTACCCTCCGCCATAACCCGGTGCACTTCCGCTACTACCTCGTTGTCTTCGCCCACCTGCACCGCGAGGCGCTCGAGACGTCCCGCGACCTCGTACACAGCTGAACGGGTCGCCTGTATACTCACCGAGAGCGATTCACCGACGCTGTCCAGCGATGCTATTGAAGAACCAACGGCCTTAATCGTGCGGCGCAAGCCGGCCGAGAAACTGTTGAAGCTTGCGCACATTCGCCCACCTTCATCTACCGTAAACACCTGCAGCTCAGTGCTCAGATCACCGTCGGACATTCGGCGCAGCGCGGCTGTCGTCTCGCGAATCGGCGCTGCGATACGTTCGGCCACTAGTACAGACACGCCGGCCACCACAATCAGAACCACCGCAAGTATCACACCAATACCGTAAGCAAACGCCGCAGCCTGTTGTTCGACGTCGTCAACGTATGCCCCGGTGGCGACTACCCATCCCCAGGGTTCGAAACGGCGAGCGTGAACCTCCTTGGGATACACTTCATCCGTGACTGCACCGTCAGCCGCCGGGCGCGCCCGATAGTAACCGACGTAGCCGCTGCCGTAACTACGCACCGTCTCCACTAATGCCTGCATCACGTTTTTGTCGCGGTCACGGTACTCAATGCGATCTCCGCCGGCGCCGTGGGCATACCACGCGCGCTCGAACTGCTCGCCTGCGAGAACCTGTCCTTCCAGATGGGGCGTAATCGGATGCGCGATCATGCGCGGGTACGGTAACGCGTCCTCGAGTATAAAAAGGTAATCGTCATCACCATAGACCATCGCCGTTACCAACTCGGCAGCGTTTCCCTGCGCATACTGCGTGCTCACCTCCGACTGCTGCGCGCGCGTGTAATACCGCTCCACCGCCCGGTAAGCTACTTCGCTGAGGCGGGCAACCGAATCCTTACGCTGCTCTACCGCCTGAGCTCGCAAAGCCGGGAGCAACAAAAGATAAAACGCCAACGCCATGAGAACGACAAGCAATACTGGGAGAGCCGCGATTTTTACGGTGAGTCGCCACGATTTCATAGCTATACGATATCCCTTTTATTGGTGTAGTTGTTGGCTATTATGCCACACTCGCTCAATCTGTGAAATGTTGCTATACAGTACCGGATACTGCGAACGAGACTCATGCCCGAGCCCACCGCATTATCGCTCGTGGCCGCCACGGCCGAAACGCACTCGCCTTTTCCCGGCACCGCCCGCAGAATTCCGTGCCGGCGGCGGAGCCAGCGATTGGGCGATGTTTAGAGCGTAGTCGCCGATGTGCTCCAGATGCGCGATCATATCGATCAGCAGCAGCTCGGTACGT
Organism: Spirochaetaceae bacterium; assembly: GCA_003556605.1. Classification (GTDB taxonomy): domain Bacteria; phylum Spirochaetota; class Spirochaetia; order DSM-27196; family SLAA01; genus B1Sed10-166. The sequence continues at coordinate 8,565 of PWQX01000116.1, read as the reverse complement.
ACGTTGCCGCCGCCCTGTAATCGCTTTCGTGCAGCCTTCTTGAGCCGATTACGCTCATTGTCCACCCGTTCTTCGAGAGCTCGCGCCGCCCGAAACTCCTCGGCCGTGACGCGCTCATTGAGATGCTCACGAATGAATGCTAGGAAACTTGAAACTAGCTCGAAATACTCACTGAGACCGCGAAGCGCTTGCGGGTCGACTTGTAGCTTTCTCCGGGCTCGGCGCTGGGCCAACAACCCCAAATTAAAGCAGCTGTCGGCTACACTTTCCAGCTCATCCACCACCCGCAGCATGGCGGCGACATCGGTGGCACCGCGCTTGGTGAGGCTTTCCATCGAGAACGAGGCCAGAAACTCCGTAAGCTGATCGCGCATCTCATCAGTGAAACGCTCTTCACGCTCCAATATCGCTACGACCCGGTCGGCCTCGGCCTCGTCGGCCACGAACACGCCGTGCAGTCGGGCAAACATCTTCTCCGCGAGCGCTCCGAGCTTCGCGATCTCGCTGCGTACTTCTACAAGATAAAACTCAGGAGACTGATGCACCTCCTCGCCCACAATCGGCAACCGGTAGCTCCCTATCTCACGTTCGTCGTCGGTTCCGGGAACTGCCCGATTCACCAGCCGCACCAAGCGAGGCACAAATCCTATACACAGTGAGGTGTTCGTCACATTAAACAAAGTGTGAAACATCGCAAGATGCGCCGGCAGAGCGCTGTGAATACCCTGAATCGAATACGGTGAGCCGGGCATGATCCAATCCACCAGCGCAAGCGCCAACGGGAACACCGCGACCATCCAGAAAACGCCGATGGCGTTGAACACTAAGTGCGCGCGCGCGGCGCGGCGCGCCGAAAGCGTACCGCCAATGGCCGCAACATTGGCCGTAATCGTGGTTCCCAGATTCTCGCCTAGTATGACAGCTGCTGCACTCGGGTAATCGATCCATCCGGCGAACGCCGCGGTAAGCGTAATAGCTATCGCGGCTGAGGAAGACTGTACTAGTACGGTGAGCACCCCTCCTGCCAAGACGAATAGGAGCACCGACAGAGCCCCATAACCGCCGAACAGCGTGAAGTACTCAAGCACTTGGGGGTAATCAGAGACATCCGGTACCGAATCACGCAGAAAAGACAGGCCCAGAAAGATAATGCCGAAGCCGATCAGCGCCTCACCGTGGGGTGTTCGGCGAAGCTTCCGGCTGAACACCAGCACCGCCCCAACACCGATAGCCGGCAGCGCGGCGGCGGTAACGTTCACGTCCAACCCGACCGAGGCGACCAGCCAGCCGGTTAGCGTTGTGCCGATGTTGGCGCCCATGATTACGCCGACGGCCTGGGTAAGCGAAAGCAGCGACGCATTTACAAAGCTCACAACCATGACAGTTGAGGCCGAGGAGGATTGCACAAGCACGGTCAAGAGCAAACCAGTCGCCACCGCGGTGAGACGGTGTCCGGTCATATAGCTCAAGATAGCCTGCAGCCGGTCTCCCGCTGCCCGTTGCATGCCGTTGCTCATCGTGCGCATGCCGAACAGAAAAAGACCAAGGCTACCGGCAATCTGCAAGAGGGTAATCATAGTGTACCTTCCAGCTCAAACTCTAGCGATTGGCGAGTGAGTTATACCATAGAAGGCCGCCGGTGCTATAGCCCGGCCGGCGAAGCGCTTGAACCGCAGCCCCTTAGTTTAGGGTTGCCGCAACTCCTGCATCACCCATTCGGTTCGCAGAGCGCTGTTGCCGGTACTCGGACACGTGCCGACTCACCGCAACTCGTCCAGCTCCCGATCCGCTGCAAAACACCAGCTGCCGATACCGTGCGCTCCCGAATCGAATACCCACGAACCGGTAACCACATCGTTGGCGGTGTAACTTGCCGCTTGATTCGTACCTTGGCCGCTCACGCTCGCAATCGGTCCCAGGTAGAAGTCAAGCAGATCGAGCGCATGCGAACCCAAGTCCAAAAACAAACCGCCCCCGATAACTCAGGCCGGACGTGCCACGGGAGCTTATCCTGGTCAACGAGGAACTGGGATTTAAAGACCTACTGCGTTCGAAGACATACGTAGCGCACGTCGCCGATTTCACCGTCTTCGATTAAACGCTGTACGGTGCGGTATTTTTCCATTGCCCGGCGGTAGTAGGCAACGAAGAACGACACACCATGAGCTCGGCACGCCTGAACCATCGCCGCAGCCGATAATTTCCCACCGCACGATATCTGCACTACTGGTCATCCGCCCTCCTGCTTTGCGATATTGTATAGCACGGAACCGTGAAGGAATACGCTATGGGAGACTCAACTCGCACACCCGGCGGTAATGAGCAGGTCATTGAACGCACCGATCAACGCGTCACACCGCCCGACATGTACAAAGTCCTCGTTCTCAACGATCACTACACACCAAGGGAGTTCGTCGTAGAGATATTGATGAAAATCTTCCGTAAGAAAATCGAGGATGCAAACCAGATTATGATGACCGCACACCGCAGCGGCAAAGCGACGGTTGGACTCTATACCTTCGATATTGCCAATACGAAAGTCACGCTCGCCCGTAAAACCTCAAAAACGTACGGGTATCCGCTGAAGTTCGTCGTAGAGGGAGCGTAACCTACACGTAGGAGCCGGCTGGCGGCGCCTCATAGTTTGAAACCGCCGGGCTGCTGGGCGGCGCCTTTACGTTCGCGGCACCTGTGCGGCTTACACGGCGCCTACGGCTCCGCCACCAGTATCCGTCCGGCAAGCCCATAGCCAACGGTGGCGCTGCCTCGCGTCCGCAGGTGCTCTACCGTTACGGTACCGGCAACCGCGCTGCTTTCCTGGAGAATGAAGTCCTCACCGGGGAAAATCATGTAGTCTTTCATGCAGACCAGAAAATCGGGATCGTCATCGAGCAGACGTACAATCCGCACTCGCCGTCCCGGCGTACAGGTGTTCAGCGGTACGGTGACCGCTGATTCGATTGACCCGCTTGAACTGGGAATCGGATCTCCGTGGGGATCCACCTCAGGATACCCGAGATAGCGATCGAGCTTGTCGATAAACTTATCCGAAACCGCGTGCTCGAGGCGCTCGGCGTCGGCATGAACCTCCGACCAATCGTATCCCAAAACCTGTTCGAGAAAAGCTTCGATCAAGCGGTGGCGGCGCAGCATCCGCAAAGCAAGATCCTCCCCCTTTGCGGTGAGCAAAACGCCCTGACGAGGGTGGTATGTGACAAGCTGCACGTCGCTGAGATGCTTCACCATTGTTGTGGCGGTGCCGGGTGTCACACCCATAGCCTCCGAGAGCCGCTTCATCGGCACCACACCTTTTTCGAGATGCTCTTGCTGTGTGTAGATAATCTTGATGTACTGCTCTACCGTACTGGTGGGCATCGATGATTCCTGGTTCTCAGGACCGTGCGGCTCTTAGGGCGCGTCCACGACGAACAATACCGTACGGGGCGAACACCATTGCAACGGCAAACAGCGAAAGCGCAACCAACACGATTGTACCCCCGGAGGCAACGTTCAACCGAAACGAAAGATACAGCCCGAAAGCTGCCGAAAATGTGCCGACCCCCACCGCAATCGCCATCATCCGCGGCAGACGGTTGGTAATCAGGTACGCGGTAGCGCCCGGTGTGATCAGCATTGCCACAACCAGTATTATACCAACGGTTTCCAGACTTGCAACAATCGTGAGCGTCAACAACAGCATTAGGCCATAGTGTATCACGCCCGTATTCATACCGATGGCACTGGCGTGCACCTGGTCAAAACAGTAGAGTAGCAACTGCTTATAGAACACGAATACGCATAGCAACGCAAGAAGTCCCGAGACCATCGTCATCAATAACATCGGGAGACGCACGCCGAGCACGTTTCCGAAAAGAACGTGCATCAAATGGGTTGAGGTCGCAATGCGACTAATAACCACCACCCCGAGAGCGAACGCTCCGGTAAACACCAGCCCCATCGCAGCGTCTTCTTTAATCCGCGTGTGCCGCTGCACCGCACCCATTGCCACCGCACTTGCCGCGCCGCTCGCGAAAGCTCCCACGAAAAACGGGAGGTTCAACAAATACGCGACCGCAACACCTGGAAGCACTGCGTGCGAAATTGCATCGCCGAGCAGCGCCCAACGCTTGAGCACCACGTAACACGACAAAATGCCGCAGACCGCGCCCACAACCAAGGCGGTCAGCAAGGCGCGCTGCATAAACGCGTACTGAAACGGCTCCGAGATAACCGGCGGAAAGAGCGAGACCACAACCGCCAGCGCCCGAACCATCCACTCGGTTGCAGACAACGCCCCCGCGTATACTCCTGAACCGAACGTCATAATGGTCGCAGCCACACCGGCCTCCCGATAGAACGCGCTCGGATCAAGCGAGCCGGCAAATGATCATTTCCTGATCGGATCGCCGTGATACATGCGCAGCAGGTTTTCATGGCTCAACACCTCGGCCGGCGAACCTAATGCAATCACGGTGTGATTGAGCAGCAGTAAGCGATCCCCGTGTTCTTCCGCACTCTGCAAATCGTGCGTCACCATGATCAGCGTTCTGCCGGTTGCCTTCGCCTCCTGCAATACGGCGAAAATGAGATCCTCGGAACGCCGATCCACACCCGCAAGCGGCTCATCCAGCAGAAGCACGGCTGCCTCCTGCGCAAGCGCGCGTGCGAGGAACACCCGTTTCTTCTGCCCGCCGGACAACGCGCCGATCGGCCGATCGCGGAAATCGAGCATTGCCACCGCTTCGAGCGCCTGAGCAACCGCACACCGGTCCTCTCTGCGCGCCCAATTCGCCGGAAGAAAACGCCTAAACCCTCCCTCGGTCCGCAGTAAGCCGTAACGACCGGTCAGCACGACGTCCCAGACCGAGATCGGGAACTGCCAATCAATATGCTCCTCCTGAGGAACGTAGGCGATACATCCTTCGGCCCGCGCGTCGCGGATCGACTTCCCTAACACCTCCGCCGTTCCGGAGACCGCGTGCTTCAGCCCGGTCAGTACTTTGAACAGTGTCGATTTGCCTGCGCCGTTAGGACCGAGGATAACGACCAGCTCTCCAGGCTCGAGCGCAAAGCTCACATCCTGCAGCACCGCCGGCCCGTCGTAGGCAGCCGTCAATCCGCGCACCGAAACCGCCGCCACTCCCGCAGCTTCGGCGCGAAGGTACGGCATAATTCCGGTTCGCATCGGCTCGTCACGGCTCTTGGTCTTGTCTCGAAGCTCCAAGACGTTTCGTTCAACTTGCTGCAACACTTCTATCCCCTCTTGTCTCGCCGGTCTACCGACCCAGTTTGTTCCGGCACACCTAATTTCGGTTTGAACACAAAAAGGATCTAATTTGACTACTCAAAAACTAACACAGGGAGGAACTCGTGTCAAGTAGGTCCCTTGACCCCGCGGGGCTGCTCGCCGTAGCCTACCGGCATGACGCTCGAAGGATCTGCTGAAGCGTGTGCCGCGCTCCTCACGGCGAGCGGCCCACCGGTGCTGCTTACCGGCGCCGGCATTAGTACCGACTCGGGCATACCGGATTATCGCGGACCGGATGGGCGCCAACGGCGCGGCGCCCCCATTAGCTACCACGAGTTTCGCCGTAAGCCAAGCGCGCGCCGGCGTTACTGGGCGCGCAGTACACTCGGTTGGCCCCACGTCGCCGCCGCCCAACCGAATGACGGTCACCGCGTGCTCGCCGCGCTGCAGCGGGCCGGGCTATTCGGTCCCATTATCACTCAGAACGTGGATAAGCTGCATCAAAGCGCCGGCAGCTCACGCGTAATCGATTTGCACGGCTCACTCGCCGAGGCTATATGCTTGAACTGCGGCACAATCGAATCCCGCGTTGCGGTGCAGCGGCGCATACTCGCGGCAAACCCGGCCTGGAAAGCAGCTTGCGGCGCAGTTGCTCCGGATGGAGACGTGCAGTTGGACGCAACGCGGGAGCGTACATTTCAGGTACCGGCATGCGGCCGGTGCGGGGGTGTCTTGAAGCCCAATGTGGTATTGTTCGGCGAAAACGTTCCACGTTCCCGGGTAAATCGGGCCTTTCGGTTATTCGATTCGGCCGGCTCGTTGCTGGTGCTCGGCTCATCGCTTACCGTGTTTTCAGGCTATCGATTCGTCCTGCACGCGCAGAACCTCGGGATCCCGGTTGTCATCGTCAATGACGGGAAAACCCGCGGCGACAAACACAGTACGCTCAAGGTCTCTGCACGCCTCGGGCAGTTGCTGCCGGCGCTCCATGCGAGATTGTATACTCGCAGAGTCGAGCCGGCTGTGTTGCCCTATTGAAACGCCGCCGCTGCGCCGAACGCGCCGTGAGGTTTGACTTGAACCGGCGGGGGCACATGGTATACGCTCCGGTCTGCGCAACAACACCGTGAGGACAACACCTGCAATGGTTGAGATTGAGCTGCAGCTTGCCCCGGGAATGATCGACAGTCATGTACATCTTTCTGAGATACAGCGTAAAGGCGGCGACGCGCGCGCACTGATCACAGCCTGCTTTGAGGCCGGGTTGAATAGCGCACTAGACATCGGCATCAGCACGGCCGATTTTGAGCACCGCCGCGAGCGCGCTCGACAGCTGCCGCAGGTGCAGCTTGCGACGGGCCTCCACCCCGCTGTTTCGGCACAAGCGGAACTCGATCTTTTGCTGGATGCTCTCAAGCGCCAGTTGCACGACCCTGAAGTGGTCGCGCTCGGCGAGACCGGGCTTGATCGTTTTCGGATGTACGCTCCGATGGAACGCCAGCGATACCTATTCGACCGGCAACTGCGGTGGGCCGGCGACCATGACCTTCCGGTTGTCATCCATAACCGCGACGCAGACGCCGACATTCTCGCCGCACTCGAAGAGGCCTCGCCGGCTCGCTCACGCGGCATCATGCATTGTTTTTCAAGCGGGCGGCGCTTCGCCGAGGAGGTGCTGGCACGGGGCTTTCACGTGTCTTTCGCCGGCAACCTGACTTACAAGAAGGCGGATGAGCTTCGTGACGCCGCCCGTGTGGTTCCGGGGGACCGATTGCTGGTAGAGACCGACGCGCCCTACCTCGCACCGCAACCGCGTCGCGGGCGCACGAACCATCCCGGCTTGATCGGCTACACTTACGCCGCCCTTGCCGAGCTGCGCGGAGTGCCGCAGCAGTATCTCATCGAGCAGGTGCAAGAAAACTACCGCGCGTTGTTGCGACTATAGACCAGCACTTCCGGGTGGATTCCCAGCTACACTCCCGCCGCTATAACTCGTTAGAGCCTTAGGCGTTGAGCGGTAGCCGCAGCCGCACCGTGGTACCGTGATGCGGTTCGCTCGCTACTGTGACCGTACCCCCGTGTGCCTCCACCACACTACGCACGACTACCATTCCCAAACCGGTACCCCCGCTATGCGCGCTTGAATAGAACGGCTCAAAAATGCGCGCGCGTACCTCTTCGCTCATACCGTAGCCGGTGTCATCTACAGTAATGCACAGCCGTTCCTGCTCGGTACGCGCATCGAGCGTGAGATCACCTCCCTCCGGCATTGCTTTGCGAGCGTTCTCAACAAGATTCCACAGCACTCGCAGAATGCGTTTCTCATCAAGCAACACCGTATCCGGAACCTCGCTTCGGACGTGCAGCCTTACCTTGCGTTCGCTTTCGCTACCCTCAAACCACAATCTCACCGTGCCGAACAGGCGGTCAAGACTGACCGCCTGAAGGTCCAGCCGCACGTCACCACGCGAGTAATCGAGCAGCTCGCTGGTAAGCTCGTCGAGCCGTTCGGCTTCTCTAACAATCTTCGCAGCGTAACGCTTGACCCGTTCAGGATCCCGGGAGTTATTTTGAATCAACTCGGCGAAACCGCGCAAAACCGAGAGCGGATTGCGCAAATCGTGAAGCAACATACCGGAGAACTTCCCCAGATTCGACAAGCGCTCGGAACGGAGCAACTCGTTTTGGGCCGCCTCTAACTGCCGGTACGCCTGCTCCAGCTTCCAATTCCGGCTCTTTAAGTCCTCAAGGTAATGGCGGTTGCTTTCGCGAACCATCGCGGCAAGCGAGCGCAGAAGCGAACGACCCACCGACGACGACGCGTCGAGCACCTCGTTAAGCCGTTCACGCGTGAGATACAAAGCCCGAACCGGGCCGCGGGCAACTACGGTAGCGCTGCGGGGCAGGTCGTCGACCAGCGCCATCTCTCCGAACATCTCACCAGGCCCCTGAATCGCCAACAGCTGCTCCTCCAACTGCGCCTCTCGTTTCCAGATCTCAACGGCACCCGACAGAATTATGTAAAACCGCTCCCCGCGAGCACCCTCGCGAAAGATGACCTCGCCGTCTGCGAACAACTGTTCTTTGCACAGGTCGGCCACAAGTTCAAGGTCGGGTTCGTCGAGGTCGCGGAAAAAGTACACCGAACGCAGAAGCTCTTTGTAGGATTCCGAGTTCATCGCTTGTTCCGGCTTTGAGTCGCCTTCCATCTCGCCTCCTACCGGCGCAGATCGAGTAGGAGGCGGGGTTACCCCCGCCGTCCTCTCACACCACCGTACGTACGGTTCCGTATACGGCGGTTCATGAATGACTCCAAT
>PWQX01000082.1 GCA_003556605.1 Spirochaetaceae bacterium | reverse complement strand
CCCAATCGGCTCCGCTTTCTTCTATTCGTTCGACTTCTTCACGCAGCCTGCTGAAATCCGCAGATAAGAGCGAGGGCGCCACTTTGACGGGCATGATTATAATACCTCCTGTTTGGTGATTTCCTGCATAAAATACTTGTAGTGATCATAGCGCATCGGGTTAATACTTAAACCAATCTCCTGCCTTACGGCACAATCCGGTTCACTGATGTGCCTGCAGTTTCGAAAACCGCACCGGCCGAGGAGGGGATCAAAATCAGGGAAATAATCTGCCAGTTGATCCGCATCCAGATCGGAAAACTCAAGCCGCGTGAAGCCGGGGGTATCGACAACAGATCCGCTGCAGTTTAGGTTTAAAAGCTCTGCCTGCCGGGTGGTATGACGACCGCGCTTTATCTTTTCGCTGACCAGTCCTGTTTGCAGCGACAGCCCCGGCTGTATGGCATTGAGCAATGATGATTTGCCCACTCCTGAGGGCCCGGCAAAAACAGAACACTTTCCGCTCAGACACTTCTCCAGCTGCTCCAGTCCAGCCCCTTTAACTGCACTGGTAAAAAGGATCGGGTATGGATAGAATTCGGTTTGTTCGACCAGAGCGGCAAATTCTTTTTCTCCAACCAGATCGGTTTTATTCAGGCATAACAGTGCTGATAATTTTTCTTTTTCCGAAAAAATTAACATGCGGCTGACCAGTTGCCAGTCGCATTCAGGCTCTTTCAGAGACATAATTACAATCAGTTGATCCACATTGGATACCGGGGGGCGGCTGAGATGATTGGCCCGGGGCAATAGCTTTTCAATAATCCCTTCACCGCTCTCAGTCGCAGAGTCATCATCAAAAGGTTCGAACAAAACCCAGTCGCCAACAATAAGGCCATTTTTACCCTTTTTAAGGGCACCCCGGGCGCGGCAGATATGTTCTGCGCCAGACTTATCACGGACGCTAAAAAAACCTCCCGCCGCTTTTACCACCTTTCCTTTAAGCAAATAAAACCTCCCTACTCACCGACGATCAAATCAACAGTTTGACCCGGCAGCACTTCCTGTCCCGGTTCCGGCATCTGTCTGATAACATGGCCGGAACTACCGATCGAAAATTGATAGCGGATCCGCGGTCGCAGACCGTTAGCATCCAGGTAGTCCAGGGCACCCTGTTCCGAGTATCCTGTAAGATCGGCCAGGGGGAACGGCCCGCGGCCCTCGCTTACAAAGACGACAACTTCTTCGCCGCGCGAAATCCTGAATGATTCTCCGGGAACCTGACGATAAATATGTCCTTCAGGAATATCTTCGTTGTAATCTCTTTCGACATTCATAATCAGATCCATGTCGTTCAGGATCACACGCGCTTCCATTTCGGTCCTACCCTGCAGATCGGGGGTTTTAATAAATTCCGATCCTTTGCTGATATATAGGTCAATAACCCTATCTTGACGGACAATCCTACCTTCGGGAGGGTCAGTTTTAACTACATTGCCAACCTGTATTTGATCATCATAGATATATTCTATATCAGGAGCGGGCACCAACCCTGCTTCCCTCAGAACCTGGGAGGCATCACTTTGGCTTAAATTTCTGACTTCGGGCACCGCGACTTCAGGGATAAAGAAATAAGTGCTTAAAAAATATGCACCGCCGCCAAAGATACCCGCAATAAATGCAATAGCCAGAAAACCTTTAAGCAATGCCCGCTTTGTTTTTGATGAAAGCCCCCATGATTTTTCTTCTTCAACAGGCGGGTTTGGTCTCAATATAACATCATCTTCCTGATCATTACCGACATTATTCACTGTTGTACGGGCGGGGGAAACCCTTACGTCTTTGTTTCCTTCGGCAGAAATAAGATCTTCCAATATTTCCTGTGCGCTATTGTAACGTTCGGCAGCATCTTTCTGAACCGCTTTTAAAATAATCTGTTCCAACTGACCGGGCAAGTCGGAAACCAGGCGCCCCGGCGGAACAATCTGCTCCTGGATATGTTTCATCGCTACCGCAACGGGACTCTCCCCGGTAAAAGGCACTTTTCCGGTCACCATTTCATAGAAAACGATACCAAGAGAATAGAGATCAGACTGCTTTCCGGCCAAACCACCCCTGGCCTGCTCGGGCGCTATATATTGAACAGAACCGATAATTTCGTCGCCGACCGTTACAGTAACGCCGTCACCGGCAATGGCAATTCCGAAATCGGTCACTTTAACATTTCCCTCTCTGGAAAACAGGATATTCTGTGGTTTAATATCACGGTGAATAACACCCGCTTTATGAGCCTGCTCTAAAGCTTCTGCAATCTGACGGGTGATCCGAAACGCCTCCGGTGCAGGCAAACGACCTTTTTCCCGGATATACTCTTTCAGATTCTTTCCATCGATGTACTCCATAACCATGAAGTAGGTGCCATCCTGCTCACCCACATCGTAAATGCTGACAATATGGGGGTGCGAAAGGGCAGCAGCAGACTGGGCTTCGCGCTCAAAACGGCGTATAAAGGCGGCATCTCCGGTCATCTGATCTTTAAGCACTTTTACAGCAACGGTTCTTTTCAGAAGAAGATCCCGGCCGCGATAAACCCGGGCCATTCCTCCTTCGGCAATTTTTTCAATCAGTTCATAGCGTTCCGCCAATACTTTTCCGATCATTAAACCTCCTGACCCCCAATACCGGTTGCTGCAACTACTGTGATGTTATCAAAACCACCACGTGAATTGGCCAGCGCTATCAACGATTCAGCCAGCAACTGTGGATCGGACTGCTCCAAAGCTGCTCTCAGAATTTCGTCATCACTAACCATATTAGTCAGGCCATCTGTGCAAAATAGAAGGGTCGAGCCTGCTTCGACTTCCTTCTCGCTTATATCTATCTGCAGATTGGAAGATATCCCCAGGGCCCGGGTAAGAATATGACGCTGGGGGTGATCTTTAGCTTCTTCCGGCTTAACCTGCCCCGATTCGATTAACTGTTCCACCAGGGAGTGATCCCTGGTTAAAAGCATAATTTGCCCGTCGCTAACGAGGTAAGCCCTACTGTCGCCGATATGACCGATAGTCAGGTGGCTGCCACAGAGCAGGCCAACAGTAAAGGTTGTTCCCATACCCTGCCGGTCTGTGGAATCATTAGCTTTACTTAAAACCTGTTCATTTGCTTCAGTAATTAAGCATTCGATCATTTTGCGGGCTTCTTCTGCAGAGGGTGGAACGGAAGGATCAATATCCGCCCAAAATTGTTCTGCCCTGGATACTGCCAGGCCACTGGCCACATTACCGGCCCGATGACCGCCCATTCCGTCAGCAACAACCATCAGGGCACTATTAGTATCTGCTATGGCAAAACAGTTATCTTCGTTTCGCGGACGTTCCCTTCCCTTGTTGGTCAGCCCTGCTACATGTATAATAATATAATCCCCTGCCCTTAATTTCGAATAATTGCCACGTTAAGTATAGCAAATAGATAGTCTCCAGGCAACAACCAGCGCCCTGTCAATTAAACCTTTTTGTTCTAAACCGCACCTATTTAATTTTAAAAAAAGTTAAATTG
>PWQX01000147.1 GCA_003556605.1 Spirochaetaceae bacterium | reverse complement strand
GTTTTTGGATACTTTTCGTTGCGCTGTTACTCACTGTTGGACTCAGCGGTGTAGCGCAGGAATCGGCCTTGATAGACTTTTCTGATCTAACGGTCGATTGGCCGGCGGACGAGCCTGTCGAGAACGAACGAACGCTTGTTGATTTCGGTGGTTACGCCGGTGCTTCGTTTACTCAGGCAGAACGTGAGATGATGAAGAGCTCACTCGCGATTGGCAATTGGGAAGTCGATCTGTCCTCATCTGCTCGAACAACGCGGCGAATGCTCGACAGCGAAACCCGACAAGCGATGGTGCGGGAAGGGGCTACGCAGTTTGAAAATCAAGGCGTGATGGGTGTTCGCGTGTCTTTTCCGACGGAGAGCTACAACGCCTGGGCTCTCATTGCCCCGCCGTTCGAAATTCCGGCTTTCGCGGATATCGACGAGCTGGACGACGACGGGAATCTTGTGGTTCCTGAGGATGAACAAGGTCGCGGGCGGAAGTTCGACGGCTACGGTGTGGTGAAGAATGTTGGCACGTTGCGCACGGTGAGTATGAATGTTTACGGATTGAACTACCCGTACCGCATAAGCTTGATTCTGCAGGATGAGAACCACGACACCAAAGAAATTATGATGGGCGACCTGCAGTTCGACGGCTGGAACGAGCTGACGTGGGAAAACCCGAACTACATTGAGGATGTCCGTCACCGTGAGCTGCGGCAGCAGCCTTTGTACCCGCGTCTGGCCCCGATGCGAAAATTGGTTGGTATTCGCATCTACCGTGACGGATCACAACAGGGCGGCGATTTCATATCCTACCTTAAAGATATCGACATCACCTACGATCTCGCCACAATTGAAATAGAACGTGACATCGACGACGAAGAGGTTTGGGGTCTCCTGCAAGAGCGAGAGGAAGCTCGCCGTCAAGCAGAGCTCCGCCGACTCGGCCATGTACAGATCCTGCGTTTTCTCGAGCAGCGCCGTATGTATCCTGGCCCGGAGAACATGGATTAGAAGAGTCGTCCCCCGTAGGGTTCGGACGTCACACTACACGGTAGACTGTCGGCCCGCCGTTCGCTTGAGCGGCGGGCTGTTTTTGCGCCGTACCGGCGCACGCACTGCTTCGCCGGCAGTGGTGGTGCGTAAACAAGCTCGCTTACCGCCCAATAGACAGCACCACGCCGGTTCGCAGGCGGAACAGGTAAGTCTCTTCCTCGAACTCGCCGAGTAGGTCGTCACGGCCGAACGTGTATAATCCACTCTGAAGCAGCACGTTATAGCTGACGCGCGGCGTTTGCCGATAGGATATGCCGGTGGCGACCACCAATGTGCCGTAGGTCTGGGTGCTGCTGTTCGCATCATTCTCAAACTCGAAGGTCCGGTTATGATACTCGCTTGAAACAAGAATACGGTACGGTACGCCTTTGGCGAAGGCTTGCGCCTGCAGCGCATACCGGCGCAAGCGGTTGGTGCGTTCTACACCGTCGTCTTGTTCACGGAAGCGGGATTGCTCGAAGAGCATCGTCACGATCAGGTTGTCACCGTAGGCGGACAGCGCAAGGCGGTCGTAGCGCTGCCGGTACTCGCCGTCACGCCTGACATCCGGTTGGAGGGGACGGACAGTCGCAGCTGAAGCGTTGAGCCGCGGTAGTAGGTCCACTGAGGTTTTAACGCTCAGTGCGGGGGGCGCGGGTTGGTCCGGGTCGTTGAAGATACCTAAGCGAGGCCCGAGCGCAAAACGCACACGGTCACCGCGGTACTTCAGCCGGGTGGTCAAGCTGTTTTGGAGCACGTGGTCGCGATCAGCGATCACCTCAACCGCCAATAACTCTGTCGGGAATACCGTTGCCGAAGCGGTTCCCCCGAAAAGCAGCTCATCTGTCGGAATACCCGTGTCGTCGACCGCGCGGTCGTGTTGAAAACCCAGGGTACCCAATTCGAACTCCAATCCGAGTTCCACTGCCGGCAGCGGACTTACCGCGATGATAAGCAGTAAAGCGGCGAGGGAGCGACGGCCGGCGACCCAGGACTTAGAATGACGTGCGTGCTGCAAAGACTGCCTCCAAACCTTCGAGGTGCTCGTACGGAAATACCTGGGCATTCAGCTTAAAAAGCCACTGCACACCGGCCGCGTTTAGCTCTACAAGGGGACCGGTGCGGGCGACTGTCTTATCGTCAGCATCGGGGTCTATTTCAAACGTCGATTCCACCCCGGTAGTGAGTAGACCATTCACGAGGTCCTCGAGCTGTAGTCGCAAATTTACGTCCATTCGGCGCGCCAAGTCGCTGTCTTCCTGCCGGTACGAGGCGGGATGCGAAAAAAATGTGAAGATCATACCGAAACGGGAGAACCGCAGGCGAGGCTCAAACAAAAAGAACAAGTCGTCTACATCAAGGTCATCCGGCGGCTGCCACTCGAGCAGTCCGGCCTGTGCAAAGAACGAGCCGGGTCCGGGAGTGCTGAAGTAGGCCATCGCACCGCCCCGGTAGACGCCGTAGTCACCTTCAGGGTACGACGCGCCGGCAAAGGCATCAAGCTTTAGGCGGGGGCGATTCAGCCGATAGCGCACGTCGGTGGCGTAGCGCTCCGGCCCCCGTGCCGCGTCCTGGTACGCGTACAGGATCAGATCGGCGTTGGTCCACAGCGAAGCTGAGGATATGCTTACGCCGGTACCGTCAACACCGTGCAGGCCGTCGTAATCGGGACCCGTTGGGAAATAGATGTAGCCGCGGTAGCGGCTTGCAAACTCGGCAGTACCGAAGCGGCGCGGGAACTCGGCGCCGGAGCCGAAGCGGTCGGTTTCTCCTACGTAATAGGCAAGGTCAAGCGTGGCGCCGGCGGGTTCGAAGACGCGGAGTCTGGCGAACCGCAGCCCCAAGCGTGGGTCTCCGGCCGACAGATTCTCGTAGAATACACCGTCACCCTCGTCGTATTCTAGGCGAATACCGGCGTCGGCGGAGAACGGTGTCCCGGACGCTACGATGAAGTCAAGATCGGCGCGGCTGAGCAATGTAGGAGCCGCTCCGCCGGACTGCATACGGGAGATGAGCTCCAAGCGATCGATCTGCACTTCGGCGCCCGCAAGCATCGATGGTGCCGGGAGTGTCGGCGAAATAATGAGTATCAGCGCGAGCACAACTCGGTGCATGAAGTGTTGCGACATTCTTTCCTGCCTCGGTGGAGCATAATCCTTATGTATATATATCGTAAGAGCCACGCCTTGACTTAAAGTTTCAGATGAACAAGAATCATTACTATCGATGAGCGACTACTTTGATCCTCAGAATGAAGAGCTGCTGCGGGACTTTTTCACTGAGGCAGGAGTACAGGTAGAATCGCTCGAAAGCAACATCCTGGTCCTGGAGAACGACCCCCAAAATCAAGACGCTATTGACGAAGTCTTCCGCGCTGCGCATACACTCAAAAGTGCGGCCGCGACGGTCCAAATGACCGAGTTGAGTGAGTTTACTCATCTCGTGGAAGACTTGCTTGATCGCATCCGCTCCGGGGTTGTGGGAATATCCGCTGAGCTTACCGATACCCTGTTGCAGGCCATCGATGTGATCAAGGCGATGATCCACGCGCGCTCAGCGGGCATCGTTTATGAGCATGACATATCCGCGCTCAGCTCAGCGCTGCAGTCGGCGGCGGAAGGCGCCTTTTTGGGTTCCCAAGCACCAAAGACACCTCAAGAGTCGGGAAAAACGGTTCCAGTCTCCCCTGCGTCCGGGACCTTATCGCCTCAAGGGGCTCCGGCAAAGGGGGTGACGAGCATCGGAGTAAAGCGAGTTTCCGAGTATGAACTGCTCGAGCTGCGCGATGTGGCCGAGAGTGAAGGCCAGCTTTTTTGTCTGCGTGTTGAGTTCAACGAAGACAACCCGATGAACACCGTCGGCGGCATCCAAGTCTACACAGCACTTCGAGGTCGCGCGGACGTAATCAAAACCGACCCGGAGTTCGACGCGCTATATCAAGACGTGTTCTACCCCGTCGTTGAGTACTACGTCGCCACACAAGCGGGCCCCGAGCAGCTTGGCGCGGCGGCAGCGATCTCGGATGTTACCGACTCGGTGACCGTACTGCGTATAGAGTCATCGGGTACGGAAGATGCGCTACGCGGCGCGCCTGCGCCGCCGCGGCCCGATACCGGAGCGGTCGACGATGAGGAAGCGCTCGAAGAGCTTGAGGTTGTCGCTCAGGAGGATGAGGGGGTATCCGGGGTTGAGCCGGGCGGACGACAAACTCGGAAGCTGAGAAACGCGCACAAAAGGACTCAGGCCGAGAAGCGCAAGAAGGTCTCAGGTTCGGTGCTGCGCGTTGACAGCAGGCGTATTGACGATCTGTTGAACCTCGTGAGTGAGACGGTTATCAACAAGGCGAGCTTTAATCAGCTGTCGGGCTCGTTCGGCGAAATGCTCTCGGCGCTGCAAGGTTTTCAGCATCAACAGCGTGAAACCTTGCGTAGGATGTTCGAGGCCTTGCCCGAGTATCTGCAGCGTGCCCGGCAGGGTGAGTCGACCCACGATCTCCGTCGTGAGTTCCAAAGTACCTATGAACGCTTGTATTCGCTGTTTGACCCGTTTCAGTACCGTCTCAAGAACACGGTCTCCAAGTATCACAATAGCGTGCAGAGCTTAGGACGCATTAGCGGCGAGCTCCAGGCGGGGGTTATGCGCATTCGCATGATCCCGATCGCACAGATCTTCTCACGGTTTCCACGGTTGGTGCGTGATCTATCGCGTTCGCTCAACAAGAACATGCGGCTGAAGATCGAAGGCGAGGATACTGAGCTGGATAAGTCGGTGGTTGAAGACTTGCTGGATCCTCTGATTCACTGCGTGCGCAATGCGCTTGATCACGGCATTGAAACGCCGGAGCAGCGCCGCAGCAGCGGCAAGCCCGAGGAGGCTACCGTTACCCTGCGCGCAAGTAACGAAGGTAACATGATCCTGATTGAAGTCTCCGACGACGGTCCCGGTATCGATGTCGCTTCGGTGCGCAGTAAAGCAATTGAGCGGGGGTTGATTCATCCGAGCAGAGCGCTAACCGATAGCGACCTGTTCAACCTTCTCTTCGACCCCGGTTTCTCGACCGCGACAACGGTTACCAGCGTTTCCGGGCGTGGGGTTGGACTCGATGTAGTCAAGCGCCAAATTGAGAAGCTCAACGGTGATGTATTGGTGTGGTCCAAGAAGGGTGTCGGAACTACGTTCACAATCAAGATTCCTCTGACCCTTGCCATCATTCAGGGTCTTTCGGTGCGCGTGGGCAAAGAGACGTATGTTATTCCTATGGCAGCGGTGATCGAGAGTCATCGCATCAAACCCGCCGAGATCAAGACGCTTGACAATTACGAAGTCTTCAATGTTCGCGAAGACGTGGTGTCGCTGCTGCGTCTCAATAGGTTGTTCAACGTTCCCACCGAGGAACAGAAGGATCACGTGTATGTTGTGGTTGTCGGGAGCGGCGACAAGAAGATGGGGCTGATTGTAGACTCGCTCATTGGGGAAGAGGATATCGTGATCAAACCGCTGCCGGATCATTACACCAACGCTCCGGGTATAGCAGGCGCCAACATTACCGGGGACGGAACGGTGGCACTCATCATCGACGTGGCGCAACTCTTAGTGCTTGGACTTCGTCAGGGGATTGAGCAACGTGGTAACGTAAAGGGGCGGATCGCGTGAGCAGCAAGGCGCAGCTAAGGAAACACAACCGGCTGAAGCCGTATCACGGCAACGGTGGTAAACAGCACGAAGAGGATGAGACCATCGATTACAAGATGGTGACTTTCTCGCTGGGCGGCAAAGATTACGCGGTCGATATCCTCGACGTCAAGGAGATAGCGAATCTCATAGGGGTTACGCCGGTTCCCAATACCCCGGCGTACGTCGCCGGCGTCTACAATCTGCGCGGCGAGATTATCTCGATCGTCGATCTGCGCATTATGTTCGGGCTGCCGGCCGAGGAGCGGTCCAGCGGAGAACCGCGGCGGGGGCTAATTCTGCGGCTCAACGATACGATAATCGGGATAATCGTTGATTACGTCGATCAGGTTGTCGGGGTTGATTCTTCGAGGATTCAACCGCCGCATCCGATCTTCGGCGACATCAACATCAAGTACATCAGCGGCGTAGTCGAAAAGAACGAGCGCTTATACATCGTTCTCGACGTGGAACGCATCTTTGGTCGTGAGTCGCAAGAGGCCGAGGCTCGGAGACGTCGGAGCGCCGAGACAGAGGGAGCAGAGCTCGCTGGTGCGCCGGCTGAAGAAACACACGAAGCGCCCGAGAGCATCGTAGCGCAGCGGGCAGTTGAGGCACGCAATCAGCACGAGCTCGATTTGATATTCATCAAGGAAGAGCTAACAAGCTTGGTACAGTTTTATCCTTCGGCATTGAACAATGACTGGCTGGCCTCACGCTACGAAGACTGGCGTAAGGAGCGCACGGCGGCAGAGCGTGAAGTGCAGCTTGCCTGTGCGGACGATGCCCATGAGTTCTTGGCACCGTTTTATTCGCGCGACACCGGGCGGTTTTGGAGTTCTGGGTCGGCCGGTATGTTTCGCGAGATACTCCCCGAGCGGTTGCGCAACACCATTACGGTTTGGAACCCTGGAGCAGGCAAGGGATTCGAGAGCTACTCACTCGCTTGTCTGTTGAAAAAAGTCTATCCCGAATCAACGCTCAAGATCTGGGCGAGCGACAACGACTTGTTGAGCATTTCCTCTGCGCCGAACCTGGTATTCCGCGAGGAGGAGGTGCCGAGCACGTACCATGAGTTCGTGGTGGAAGGCAAGAACGGATACACCTTAGCCGGTATGATTAAAGACTCGGTGCTCTTTGAGTATCACGATATTACGCATCCAAACGTGGTACCCGAGATGGACCTTATCGTCGCGCGGGATGTGTTGTCGTGCCTGCCGCCTGAGCGGCAGGCATCGGTGCTGGATGAGTTTTACGACAAGTTGCTGGAGCACGGGATTGTGATAGTCGGGGACCACGAAACCGGTTTGGCCCCCGACAGATGGGAACGGATCGACGGGTCGCGAATCGCCGCATTCCGCAAGAGAAAGCAGGAGAAAGGAGCCTGATCGTAATGAGGGTCGAGTACATCAATCCGTTTGTCGAGGCCGCGTATAACATTTTAAGAGAAGTGATGCACGGCGAAATCAAGCGCGGCGAACTATACCTGAAATCGACTTCGATGCCCGTGCTCGGCGTGGCGGCCATCATCGGGCTTGCCGGCGACGTTCAGGGGCGCGTTCTGGTCGACATGACCAAGGATACCGCGATAAAGGTGGCATCAACCATGTTAGAGGGCATGGAAATGGAGCCACTCACGCATTTGAATGACATGGGTAAGGCGACAATTACCGAGCTCGCCAACATGATCACCGGCCAAGCGGTAACGAAGCTGCACAACCTCGGGTTCAAGTTCGACCTTACGCCGCCTGCAATCTTCACAGGCGACAACATGGAGATCGCAGACACGGGAGTGGAAGCATTGATCGTTCCAATGATCCTCGAGCACGGCAAGATTGAGATTAACGTGGCGATTCGGGAGCGGAACTAAGCAGGAGCAATGTGAATGACAAACATGTATGACTTCCCGAGCATAGACGAGCGTCCGGCTATAGGGGTGAGGCAGGATGGGTCTCCGTATCGCGTGTTGGTGGTTGACGATTCGATGTTCGTTACCAAGCAAATCAGTCAGATTCTCACCTCGGAAGGGTTTGAGATCGTGGGAACGGCGGCTGACGGGCAGGAAGGGGTAGAGCGCTACAAGGAGCTGTACCCAAAGGTAGACGTTGTCACGATGGACATCACGATGCCGCAGATGGACGGTGTCACTGCACTGGAACAAATAATGGAGTTCGACAAGAACGCTCGTGTGGTCATGATCAGCGCGCTCGGCAAGCAAGATCTCGTCAAGAAGTCTCTGTTGATAGGGGCGAAGAACTATATTGTTAAACCCCTTGACAGAAAGAAGGTACTCGAGCGAATATTAATGACGTTGGAGCACTAATTGCTCCGGCACCGCATACGAGCGGTTAGCTCAGTTGGTTAGAGCGCTTGCTTGACATGCAAGAGGTCGGTGGTTCAAATCCACTACCGCTCATTCTGATAAGTTGTTGAACAGCCGGGGCTTAGAGAATCCCGGCTGTTTTTGGTCCCGGCCGACAGCTGCTGAAAGCTCCATGCACAGTAACCGGCCTTTCAATTTCCGAACGCGGCCGTCTGACCGTTTGTGATCTTTAGCGGGCGTGCCGGCGCGTTGCCGAGCCGCTGTGATGCGCGTATGTCAGGGCTTTGGCATCGCTAAGAATAACGTGCAGTCTTCATGCGCCACCGAGAGGGCCTCGCAGGCATCATCGGTACTTGGAAAACGACATGTTCCAAGAGTCCGCGCATCCGTCCCGACAACAGGGGTCCGATCAGAACTCCAATCGTAAGCCGGCCGGCCCCCCGTGCAGCAGCTCGTCAATCCTTTGGTCTCTACATGAGCCTAGTCGGCAACCACGTAACAAGCGCAGGGAAAAAGGTCATGGAGAGCAGAACAATTATCAGAGGGATAAAATATGGGAGGATCGCCCTCACGGCATTCTGATAGCTAATTTTTGCGATGTCCTGTACGATGAACAACACAATACCGAAGGGCGGCGTGAGTAACCCTATCATCAGGTTCAGTACCATAATTACCCCGAACTGCAGTGGATCGATACCTAACATCATTGCAGGGGGGAACAATATCGGACCGAAAATGAGAATGGCTGCAATCGCCTCGAGAAAGCAGCCGACAACCAAGAAGAATAGATTCAACATCAGTAAGAACACGAGCGGATTTGTTGTAATCCCGGTAATCCAATCGGCAAATTGATACGTCAGACCTGATCTGGCTAGGACCCATCCATAAAAGGCTGCAGACGCGATGATGAACCCTATCGCTGCGGTATCCCGTGCGGTATCCTGAAGTATTTGCAGGAGTCCTTTAGGAGTAATTTCCTTGTAAACGAAGAAGCTGATGCAGAGCGCATACGCTGCGGCTACCGCAGCAGATTCAGTGGGTGTGAACGTACCGGACCAGATCCCGCCTAACAGGACTACGGGAGTAAGCATTGGGAGCAGCGCGTCTTTCAAGGAGGAAAACAGTTCGGTCACCTTGGGTACGCTTCGTCGTGGATAATTCCTCTTGCTAGAAGTCATGATGATGAGTGCCATGATTGCTGCAGTCATAAGCAGGCCGGGAACCACTCCTCCCAAGAATAGCCTTCCTACAGAAACGCCTGAAATCGTTGAGAAGACAACCATAGGCACACTCGGGGGGAATATCGGACCGATCGTTGACGATGCAGCGGTGACCGCAAAGCTGAAATCAGCATCGTACCCGTTGCTTGTCATCGCTTCTACTTCTATTTGACCAAGGCTCGCCGCATCAGACACTGCCGCTCCCGACATTCCGGAGAAAATCAGGCTGGCTACTACGTTGGCGTGCGCAAGACCTCCAGGTAAGAATCCTACAGTGGTATCTGCAAATCTGAATATTCTCTTGGTAATACCCGCGGTATTCATTACCTTTGCCGCTAAGATAAAAAGCGGAATAGAAAGCAACAGGAAGTTCATCAAGCTGAAGGTCATCTTTTGCGGGATAACCGAAACATTTATCCAGGCCATTATGGGGCCCATATTCGTCACATATCCTATGAGGCCGATTATGCCCAAGGACATTCCGACGGGAAACCCGAATGCCAGCAGAAGAATTAGTCCAACGGATAAGATGTAGTACAACATCATCGCCGGGCTCCTCGAATCGTATGCAGAAGTTCTCTCAAAGTAAAAGCCAGCATGAACAGCCCACTACCCATGACAATCAAATACAGGTATCCGGTCGTCATCCACTCTAAGGTAGGAATTCTAACGCCAATATTGCGGATGCCTCTTCCCAGGCTTCCGTACGAAAAAGCGAACAGAAATGCTAAAACAATTATATGCCTGATTATCTCCAGTACTCTTCCGGCGTTAGCTGGTAACCGTTCCAGCAGTGTCGTAACCTTCATGTGTCTTTTTTCGTATATGAGTATCGCCGACCCATAGAAAACGATAATTGCAAATAGGATCCTGCCTAGCTCAACGGACCATGAGGTCGGCATACGAAGAAACACTCGAGCGACCACCTGAAACAGTACGAGCAGGAATAAGAAGCCTATTGATAAACCCAATACGTTTAAGAGGAATGCATATATCGTTTTCACTTGATTGTACTCACTCCATCCAAAGGAAGGGCAGCGAATTCGCTTCGCTGCCCATTATGAACGTGGTCACCAACGCGTGCTTCTCTTCTCTACAAATCCATTATTCGTTGGCGTATACCGGGAGCCCATTGCTCTTCGTCGAACCTCTGAAGCACGGGTTCTGCGAGTTCGCGGAATGCCTCTGAGTTTGGCTCCACAAATGTCATTCCTTCTTCCATGAGCTTCTCTACAAAGATCTCATCCGGATCATAGGCAATCTCCTTGATATGTTCTTCCGCCTGTTGCCATGCATCCAAGATAATCCGTTGTTCGTCTTCAGACAGCGTATCGAACCAACTCCCGGCAATCTGATAACGTGCCGTAGACCATACGTGGCGGGTATTGATTAGGTAATCCTGTGCCTCGAAATACTTGTAGGTATAGATCGTCTCGGGCGGGTTCTCCTGAGCGTCAACGGTACCGGTTCTCAGAGCCATGTATAACTCCGGAAAAGCAACCACCGTAGGAGTAGCCCCAAAAGCCTCGAATACGGCGATTCTAACTGGGTACGATGGCAGCCTGAATCTCAACCCTTCCAAATCTTCAGGTTCCTTAATTGGGACGTTTGCGGTAATCATGCGTGATCCTCTGACCGCAATTGCGCAAGTAATTATCCCCGTTTCTTCCTCAAGGATCTCATTGATCTCTTGTCCAATTGTGTCCCAAAACCTGCGTAGATGTTCCAGATCTCTAATGACATAAGGCTCTTCAAATACGGTATACTCAGGCAAATACATTATCAAATCCATAATGCCCTGAGCGGCCATTTCAACCGTTCCTTCAACGAGCGACTCAACTACTTCTCTTTCTGCACCGAGAGCCCCGCCCGGATGAATTGTTACGGCCATTCGCCCATCGGTCTCCTGTTCAAGGATCCGCTTGAACTCAACCATCAACTCATGAACCGGTCCTTCGGCCGGGAACACGGAAGCGATATTGATGTCTCGCCGTGGAAACTCTTCTTCCTCCCGTACACCTGCGGCTACCAGTAACCCAACGGCAACTACTAGCAAAACAAGGACAACTAAGACTCGTCTCATTGCACCGCCCCCTCATAGACATTGTGCGTTAGTCATGGAATCCCTGCACCATCTGCATGGAACATACCGACAGGTGATAGTATCCCCCCCCACCTGGTTACTGTCAAACAAAAAAATAATTTGCCGAGCGCAAATTCTGAGCTTGGGCCGTTACACGGTGTCTTGAAGCCGAATTCCTTAGAAACCGCCCACGAAGCCTTTCAGGTCAACACCTCAATTACAGGCCGCAGTGTGACGTCTCAGGTCTAATAAGCGAAAAACCGCGGATTAATCAGGACTCGTGATTCGCCGAGATTGGAGTGTCGGCCGCACAAGCAAACCGACCCACCAGGGGACGGACGCGGGCGAGCTCGAGAGGCCAACGGCCGGCAGGTATGATACATCAGCCGGTCGAGGAGCGTGCTCCGTGTGCAAGAGGTTAAGCGCAGGTGGATTCGGTATGCGGCGGGCACAGAGACCGTGAAACGGTCCAAACCAGGCGTGGCGGTATGCAGCATTAGCCCGTTTGGCTCGAGGAGCTCAGGCGCACAAAGTCTTCGTACATGGTTATTGCACCGTACTGGTAGTCGTGCGCAACGAACCGCTCGGTCAGCTCACCGAGTGCAGTGTATAGCTCCGTTGTACTGTGCTCGATGACGAGACGCGAGAATGGCTTAACCCAGCGCGCGAGATGTCGCTGCAAGAAACCGAGTTGAGTATTTACCAGCGCTTCAGCCTGCTGAATGTCGCCTTGTTCGAGTGCTTCGAGTATTCGTGCAATCAGGTGACTCATGAAGCGCAGCTCAATCCGAATGTGGTCCGGGGGTTGCTTGAACGCTTTTGAGACCTCGAGACCCGCTTGACGATACAGCCGCTGAACGTCTTGTGTAGACTTACCCATTACCTGCCGTTTTTCCGGCTCAAGATAGACCGAGCCGTACGGCGGTGCAAGGAGGTTCTGCGGCCCGATGAACAGCGCGGCAAACTCCTTGTTTAGCGAATCTTGGAGCTCGTCGCGGGCGGCGGCGCGAACGCGCTTCGCGACCGGCAGAAGATGGGTCTTATCAACGGCTTTCGCAACTTCGCACAGGTTGTCGAGCACCTCGGTGTGACGGCAGAACTCCTCGGGATAGCGGTAGACGTCCGCCAGATAGTGATAGGCGGCCTGGCGCACGCGCTCTTCGAGCACGAAATCCTCAAGCGTTTCGGCATGTTCTCTCATAGGGATACTCCGGGTGACGATTCGGCTGCTCCCGCGCGGGCGAGAAACCGGGCGGGCGGTAATTCCGGCAGGAGCGAACACGCGGCCGCGCCACCCGTGTTGTAAACCTCCAGAGCACAACCTTCGGTCACGCTTTCTGATCGAAATCGTTGATGTAGTACACTTGCGGATCGGTGGCGGCCTCAGGCTGCAGCACAAAGTACTCGTTTTCTGCCAGCAGGCGACTTACCTCGCTGTCCGGGTCGTCGAGGTCGCCGAAAAACCGTGCAGTTGCAGGGCATACAACGGTACACCACGGACTCTCGCCTACTTCAACTCTGTGGTGGCAGAAGCTGCATTTCTCAACCTTGTGTGGCCGGCGAATCGCCGCCCAGGTATTGCCTGGGTCCGGGTTCGACCACGGAATCGTGTCGCCGCCGACCCTCTCAACCATCGCGCGCGCTTCCACCGTCTGCCACTCCGCATGTACGTCCTCATCTCGTGGATTGTAATAGATCACTCCGTAGGGGCACGCGAACTCGCAGGCGCGAC
Organism: Spirochaetaceae bacterium; assembly: GCA_003556605.1. Lineage (GTDB taxonomy): Bacteria > Spirochaetota > Spirochaetia > DSM-27196 > SLAA01 > B1Sed10-166. Next base: position 568 of record PWQX01000147.1, on the reverse strand, counting down.
AGCCGATGCAACGCTCCTGGCTATTCATCGTGATGTTGTTCGGCAGCTTGAATATCGCTTTCGGCTCAACCGGGCACGCAGCAACGCAGGGAGCGTTCCCGCAGTGATTGCACAGCGTTGGAATGTAGCGATAGCGATAGTCCGGAAACTCACCGTGCTGCTCGAGAATGTGGTGCGCCCAGAAGAAGCCGGTCGGTACATTGTTTTCGTTCTTGCACCCGATGTTGCACGCATCGCAGCCGATGCAGCGGCGCAAGTCAATAACCATGGCGTATCTAATCGTCGTTATCCTCCGTAGTTCTTACTCACCGCTAGGCCCGCTCAACGCGTACGCGGAACGAGCCGTAGAACGCTGTTGAGCCGCTGAGCCGCTCATAATCGGCCGGCATGATATCGTTGTTGTTGGCACCGCGCGGCTGCAGATTGCCGAAGTCGTCGAAGCTCGCGGCGGCGTTGGCCGAGCGTCCCTCACGATTAAGCATCGCCTTGGCGTCGATGAAGTCAAACGGATACTCGTTCTGCTCCCCGTGCTTGTAGGCCTGCTCGTAGTGCGCCACAAACGCCCTTT
>PWQX01000272.1 GCA_003556605.1 Spirochaetaceae bacterium | reverse complement strand
GGTCGAGAACGCTTTAAACGCCGCATTCAGAATGGCATCGTACGTGGCCGCTTCTCTATCCGCTCTTGTGGACTTCCGATATAGACGCTCTCGGTGTTCGATTCGGCGCACTCTGTTGACATCGACACAGGAGCTAAGTAGTCTGATCGTATCACGGGGGCATCCTTGGAACCGAAACCGACGATACCAGTCTCAAGAATCCAAAGCATTCAGGATGCGGCCGTTGCCGAAGCGAGCGAAGATGAGCGCATTCTGGCCTTGTACCTCTTGGGGAGTGTCGCGGAGGGGCGCGGGAGGCCTGACAGCGATATCGATATCGCAATGATGGCGGTTCCCGGTGTGGAAGTCTCCGGTCTTGATCGCGCCCGAATTGCCGGTCGTCTTTCGTATCGATTAGGTCGCCTTGTAGATATGGGGGAATTATCGTCTCGCAACCTTGTCTACGCCAACGAGGCTCTGCACTCAGGCATACAGCTGTATGCTCGCGATCCTGAGGCGGCAGCGCTTTACGCAGCGAATCTGCTCGGTCTATATCTGGAATTTAACGAGAGACGACAGAAGATTATTCATGCCTACACCCTCTGAAGCTCCGGACAACGTTCTGATCAACAAGGCCGCGATTATTGAGCGTTGTCTCAAGCGCATGAGCGAAGAATACCGTGCTGATCCGGAATTGCGCAATTACACGCACATCGATGCAATGATTCTCAATATCGAACGAGCGTGTCAGGCTGCGATCGATGCGGCTCAGCACCTGGTGGCATTCCACCGACTGGGTGTTCCCCAAAACAGCGCGGAAGCATTCATCTTCTTGGAAAGGGCGGAAATCCTCAGTTCCTCGGTCGTGCGAAGCATGATCGCAATGACTGGTTTCCGCAATGTGGCAGTTCACGAGTATCAGAGTCTGGACATGACGGTATTGCACGCCATTGCAACCACGGAGTATCGGTCTTTCGTAGACTTCTGCCGCGAGATTGGTGTGCGTGTCGAGCTTCCCGAGTAGTGTGAGGTCTGTTCTTCGCAGCGCTGTAAACGAATGCGTGGCGCACGCCGGACGGAACGGCGATGCTCCAGGCCTGACGACGAGCTCAAGCCAATCACCATGCGTTCGCACCGAGTACTACACCCTTACCGGGGCACAACCCAAAGCGAAGCGCTGGTCCTAAGGAGTTAGCATGAACGCCACGAAACGGGCTGATATCAAGGTTGGACAACATGTCTCGGTTGTCATGAAGCAGCACCAGGCAACCGGCGAGCTCACCGAAGGCATAGTCGAACGGATCCTTACCAACTCAGCAACACACCCACATGGAATCAAAGTGCGGCTGGTCGGCGGCCAGGTTGGAAGGGTGAAAGAGCTTCACGGCTAGCGCCCGCCGGAACCGCAACGGTGCAGATCGGGAGCATACCTATCAGACCTCGGGGGCTACATGCCTCTGGTGACGCGTTTTGCCGAGAGCGCTATGCTGTGGTGAAGAATCTCCGTCCAGTTTACCGCCGTCCGGTGGAGCCTTCCTTCGACGCAATCTAGTTAGAGAAAACGCTCCGCCGCCGCGCGTTGTCCGTCGTTGAGCACGCTGCGGACTTCCAGCATTTGAAAGGTGCTGCGGAGCTCAAGCTCCATCAGGCCGTTCAGCGGAACCCCGGTGTGGTGCCGGACCGAGCGCGCAGCCATGTCCGAGTTGGGCTCTCGGACGTACAGTTTGACCAACACGCCGGAATCCACATAGGCGCTCGCAAAACGGGCAATGACCTTGTTGCGTCGCCGCACTTCCAGAACCGCTCCCGACTCCACCTCCTGTAAATAGCGTCCAAGGTGATGCTGCACAGACCGCACGTTCACTGTCGTTACGTCTAACGTTGTGCAGTACATTCATTCGGTGCGTTAACTCGTACTTTTTCCGGGAGTCGGCCAGGGCCCTGCCTCAGCTGCCGGGAGCACAGATTGCCGAGAGAAGATTGCCAAGCAGGGAAAAGTCCACCAACTCCTGCTCCAACCGTACCTGCCTCCCCAGGCGATTCTCACGGAGCTCGGCATAGAGCGAAGCTTCAGCGGTGGTCAGCCGGGTTAACTCGGCTCGGGTCGGGCTGGGCTCGGTTCCCCATCGCTCCCGGTGAGCCAGCAGCGTCTCGCGGTCCATAAGGATTGAGTGAGCATGGGGAAAGATGGAACGAAACTGCGAAAGAATGGCAAAGCCGTGCGTGTCGATGTCGCCCCAGTAGTGTATCGGCAGGCGGTGGAGCCATTGCGCGGCAGCGAGTGACTCGAAGCTGTAGCCACGACCGAAAACAACCAAGCCGCCCGGGACGTCAGGAAAGGCGAGGCCGTTCATGTCGTTCTCGGTGACGAAGACCGTTGAGATGCCACCTGCCGAGCTCGCCGCGGCTCCGGAGGCCGCAGACTGCCCGGGCGTGGGCGGAACTGCGGGTGTGGGCGGGGCAGGCGGTCGGGCCGCGAACTCCTCCACCGGTACGCTCATGTCGCTGTAGCCCGTCGCTTCGCGAAGAGCCGGGTCAAGCAACCGAAAACGAACCAACTCGGGGCGAACGCGAAAGCCATAGCGGCGCTCGAATCCGCGCCCGCGGCTGTAGCGCTCGTCGATCGTTTCCGGAGGCAATACGTGGTCGAGCCACTGAGCGAGTATTCCTCGATGCCGTTCGATGAGCTTAGTGTCGACTCCCGGAAGCGAGACCTCACGGACGTAGATACCAGGTCGAAGGTTTCGCTGCAACCATTCGGCGATGCTCGCGAGGGTGTCGAGGGCGCTCTCGTGCTCGAGAAGCATGAACGGGTTCGCACTTGCCCAGCCGGCCAGCGCGGGGAGCCGGCGGAGCAGTCGGGCCGTCGCTTCGCGAGCGCGCCTCAATGCGCGCGTATGCCCGAGGCAGGCGGCCACCGAATCGAGATCGGAAAACACCGCCGCACGGGGGACCTTGTTACGACCAAACTGCCGGTGGCGCTTCTCGGTCCATTCCAGCGCCAAGGTCCCCTGCTCTTCGGCACGCGATAGCTCGCCTACCCATTCGCGCACAGCATCGAACTGCTCCACCATCTGCGCCGGGGTCGGTCCGGTGATCGGCACCCGGTATGGGCCGAGGGACGCCCCGGGAGCCGCCGCTCCGGCCTCGGTCGCACCGGCCGGCGCCCCGGCCCCAGTCGCCCTGACGAGCTCCAGTTCGGGCGCGCTCCCCTCCCCGCCGGCCGGGGTCGCCGCCGATACCTCCGTCGCGTCCACCGCCTCCGTCGCGCCGGCAACCTCCGCGACCGCGGCTTTGAGGAAATCGCCGCGCTCCCAGCGCTTGCGCAGGCGCGCCTTGATATCAGCCGGACGCGTCCATCGCGGCATGTGATACCTCCCGCGCGGGCTCGGAGCGGTTCTTACCGTCTCGTCCGCGCCGGCGCATTTCCTCGCGGTACTCATCTATGGTGAGACAGCGCAGGAGCGACTGTCCATCGTCTCGGGCATGAACGAAGCCGACGGTCGAGACATAGGGCTCGATGATGTGAATATGCCGAAGCGGCGTAACGATAAGCAGCTGCAG
>PWQX01000256.1 GCA_003556605.1 Spirochaetaceae bacterium | reverse complement strand
ATCCCCAGCGCTGTTTCGTAATTCTTGCGTTTATACTCCAAGAACCCGAGGTTGGAGTTCACCTCAAAGGTGTCACTGTTGTGCGAGCGGGCCAAGACCAGCGACTTGTACGCCTCGGCGTCTCGTATGATTGCGGTGCGGTCCCTGCTCTTGTGCTCGTGCTTCTTTCCGATGCGTAGGCGGTTTCCTCCGAGAAGCAGTAGCGCGAGAAACAAGAGCAGTACAATCACGACGGCGAGGGCCGTGAAGGTGGGGCCCCGAGATGCATTGCGGTATTGTTGTTAGCGGTAATGCACGTGTCAACCTGTTGACAGTCAAAGGCAATTCTCATAGCCTTCAGCGAAGGAGCAAACCGTGAGCGCCTCTTTTATCGCAGTAAAGATCGCCGATGGGCGATTCGCACCGGTACTCAATACCGAAACACCGCACCGCCATCGCCGCCTGGTGCTTACCACGGTGCATGACAATCAAACTCAAATGCAGATTGATCTGTACCGCGCCGAAGACCAGGACTTCGAAGACGCGCGCTACCTCGGCAGTCTGGTGGTCGAAGATATCACGCCGGAGAATCGTGGAGAGCCTGAGATCGCGCTTACGCTGCACTACGACGTAGAGGGGAACTTGGTCGCTACTGCAAAAGACATGAAGAAAGGTTCGTATCAGAGCCTCTCAGTCAATATTGAAACCCTGTCGGAAGCGGATACCTACGATGTAGCGGATTTCCAGCTCGATGAGATGGAAGACGTATCGTTTGATTCCGAGGGCGAGAATGATCTGGAACAGCCCGAATTCGCAACGGCAGCCGCAACGCGCTCCGCGTCGGCGGATGAGTTGAGCGGCCGGCTTGAGCCGCAGCGGCAGGCCCGCAGCGGGAACACTCCGGCGGAAGCATCCAAGGGCTCGGGTTTCAGCCCCGTGTTGTACTTCAGCTTCATGGTTCTGGCCCTAACGCTGGTGGGGGTATTGGCTTTTCTGATATTTCGACTGTTTGAAGGCGAGCCGCTGCCGCCGCTTGAGAACGAACGCGCTGCACTCTTGTTCCCGTTTCTGTTCGCATCATGGCGCAGTCTGATTACGAAGCGCTGCCGAAATAGCTAAGCAACTGGAATAGCCCCATTCGTGAGAATCACCGTGACGATTAAGCTCCTCAGTCTCGTTATCGCCGTGTTCGCCGCGACCGCATGCGCAAACAGCGGCGAAATTCTCGGTCTTTCGCCGGGCGAGCTCGAACAGCGCGCCATGGCCGGCGATTTCGCCTTTCTCGATGAGGTCGAGGATCCGCAGGTGAGTGCGCGTGCGTATCGAGAGCTTGATCCGGGTACCGGCTACTACGTCGCCCGCGCTCTGGTGAAGCACGGGTACCCCGACACGGCGCTCCGGGTTTTGCAGTACGAAAGTGAGCACGGTGAAGAGCCTTGGCGGCTCAGCGCGGCGCTGTGGCTGGTAGAGGAGCTCGCCGAGCGTGGGCGGTACGAAGAGCTGGCCGATGTCGCCGGGGAGCTCATCGGGGTATACCCCGAGGAACCGGTGATCTACCACGCCTACGCACGCGCGTTGTACCGTCTGAACGCCGATGTGCGGCTTGAGCAGCTGCTTTCCCAAATCGCCTCGCGCGACGACGCGGTTGGAACCGCGTTTTCCGCCGGCTCCGGGGACCTGGCCGCAGAGGCGGCGTTGTGGCGGGCAGTCCTCGCGTATCGCAGCGGTCGTTCTGACTGGCGTGACAGGTTCGACTATCTCTATCAGCAGTTTGCACCGGGCGAGGTGCATTCGCGGGTGTACCTCTTTGCGATTGCAAGACCCGAGCTATACCGGGAGCTCGGGCCGAAGCGGCGAGCGCTGTATGAAGGCAAGCACCACCTGCATGAGCGGCGGTTCTCGGACGCCTGGACAGCCCTGAAGACAGCCCTCGATGAAGGGGGCGCGACTCTGCTGTCGCGGCAGCTGATTCACGATGTGGGCCTCGCGGGTGAGCAGGGCGGCGGATGGCGGGAAGCGAGCGAGCGCTTCAAGCAGTTGGAGAATGAGGCGCCGTCGGAGCTTCTGCCGGTTGTGAAGGAGCGGCTTGGTCGTCAGTATCGCGTTGGTGGTGCGCAGGCCGACGCCGTGCGGGTGCTGCGCGAGGCGCACGCGCTGGACCCGGCTAACGAACGTGTCGTGTGGTACCTGCTATCGGCAAGCAGTCGGTTTGATCACGCGCAATTTGTCCGCGACCTGCGAGCAGTTGCACCGCTGATGGAAACTGCGGGCTACTATGACGATATCTTTGAGGCGGTCGCTTCTCGAATGGTGGCCGCTGCGGACTGGACCGAGCTGTGGGATACTTACGCCGTGGTGGAAGAACACGGCACCGCGCGGATGCGGGCGCGTTACGCGTTTATCCTTGCGCTTGCGGTTGCCGAGCACGGGTTTCTGCCGGCCGAGTACTCCGGAAGGGACCGCGAGGTCGTAAAACGCGAGCTGTTCGCCCACGCTGCGAATCAGAGCGTGAGCCCATATTACTCCATAGTGGCGCGTGCTGCCTTGGGGCGCGATCTGGAGTTGTTGTCGAAGAACGGCTCGGTGGTGGGTCACAGCGGCGCCGGGTCCGACAGCGCGGGGGTGCCGCTGGTCTCTGAGGTGCCTCAGCGGCGTGTAGCGTATCAGTTTGATTCGTACGAGTTGGAGCGCCTGGTTGCCGGCTACTTCCAATATGGGCTGTACGAGCATGGGTATCGCATCGCGTTGCGTAACTCAGCATTGATGAGCAGCTCGGGACTAATGGCCGCATCAGCAGCGCTCCGTGATCAAGAAATGCACATTGAGGCGTTGCGCCTTTTGGGTCGGGCGCGCCGGCATCCTGAGTTCGTGCTTGACCGTGAACGCGCCGAGCTCCTGTATCCGCTGCCGTATCGCGAAGAGCTGGAGGCGGTTGTTGAGCGCGAGCGGCTGGACTGGTCGGTGTTCTACGCGCTGGTGCGCGAAGAGAGCCACTTTGCCGCTGAGGTGATCTCGCACGCCGGAGCGATAGGGCTATCACAGTTGATGCCAGCCACCGCCGGCGACATCGCTGCCCGTATGGGACTAGACAACCCGGTGTTCACCGATCCGGGCACCAATCTTATGATCGGCGGTTACTACTTGCGCAGTCTGCTCGATCGTTTCCCCACCGTGATGCATGCGCTTGCAGCGTATAACGGAGGTCAGGGACGGGTGCGTGCCTGGCAGCGTGGGCGACCGCACCTGGGGCAGTTTCTGTTTCACGAAGCGATCCCGTTCTCTGAGACGCGCGAGTACGTGCGCAAGATTCTCGTCTCGGCGGTGTATTACGGTCACCTCTACGAGGAGCGCAGCGGCGAACAGGTTATCGCGACGATTTTCCCGCAGCTCAGCAGCCTCCGGTGAGCGTGAGTGGCCCTCAATCGTCGCAGCGGAGCGCCGATAATCACAGCATGAATCATCATAGCCTCGAAGACCGTTCGGTAGCGCTGGTAGTGGGCCTGACGCTTGTGTTGGCTGCTCTTACTGCCCTTGCTTCGCTCGTTGCCGCACTTTACGGTATCTCCGGAGGCT